>JANWIR010000019.1 GCA_025449805.1 Acidimicrobiales bacterium
CAACCTGACCTGGGCCACGGCGATCTTTCGACCCGATCTGGTGTCGGCCATGGTCGCGTTGTCGGTGGGTCACCCGACGGCCTTTCGCTCGGCCGGCCTCGAACAGCAGTTAAAGAGTTGGTACACGCTGCTCTTCGCGCACGAAGGACTCGGTGAGGCGTTCTTACGCAAGAACGACTACGAGGCCATGCGCACTTGGCTCGGGCACCCGCGCGTCGAGGCGATCATCGAGGAACTCGAGCGCGACGGCCAGATGCGCACGCACCTGCTCTGGTACCGCGCGAACATTCCCCCGAGTGCCTTCGTCGACGACCCACCCCAGCTGGCGCCGGTGCGCGTGCCGGCGCTCGGTATCTGGTCGAGTGACGACCGCGCGCTCAGCGAGCGTCAGATGCGTGACTCTGCTCACTACTGCGCGGCGGGCTTTGACTTCGTGCGACTCGAGGGATTCGGTCACTGGCTCCCCATCGAGGCGCCTCGTGAAGTCGCGCACGAAGTGACAAAATTTCTCCACCGCACCAGGTTTTCCCCGTAGGGGTCATTCGCACTAACTGCTAGAACGTAATGATGAAAATTGCACTCTTTAGAGAGTCACGCGCCGGAGAGACGCGCGTCGCGCTCACGCCCGACGCCGTCAAGGCGCTCGTGCGCGACGGCTGGAGCGTCGACGTCCAGACCGGCGCGGGGGTGGCCTCGCACTTCCTCGACACCGCCTACGTGGAGGCGGGCGCGAACGTCGTGGATGCGCCCCTGGGTGACGTCAACCTCCGCGTGAACCCCCCGACGCTCGCTGAGGCGCAGGCCCTGCCCGAGGGATCGCTGCACCTCTCCTTCCTTTCGCCGCTGCTCGCGCTTGACGTCGTGAAGATCTTGAATGAGCGACGCGTGACGACGCTCAGTTTCGACCTGTTGCCGCGGATTTCGCGCGCCCAGTACATGGACGCGCTCTCGAGTCAGGCCACGGTGTCGGGTTACCGCGCGGCACTCGCCGGGGCCACGTACTTCGACCGATTTTTTCCGCTACTCACCACCGCGGCCGGCACGATTCGCCCGGCCAAGGTGCTGGTGATGGGCGTCGGCGTCGCCGGACTGCAGGCCATCGCGACCGCGAAGCGCCTGGGCGCGAAGGTCCGCGCCTACGACGTGCGCTCGGCCGCCAAGGAAGAGGCCGAGAGCGCCGGGGCCACCTTCGTGAAGCTCTCCGTCACGGCCGACGCCGCCGGCGGTTACGCGCGTGAACTTAGCGACGAAGAGCGTCAACAACAACAGCGCGAGCTGCTCGACGAGGTCGCCAACGCCGACGTCGTCATCACGACCGCCGCGGTGCCCGGTCGGCGTTCGCCGATCCTGGTCACGACCGCCATGGTCGAAGCCATGGCCGAGGGTTCGCTGGTCATCGACATGGCCGCCGACGGCGGCGGTAACTGTGAACTCACGAAGGCCGGCGAGGTCGTCGCGCACGGGGGCGTGCGCGTGGTGGGTCTGTCGAACCCGCCCGCCCAGATGGGCGCGCACGCGAGCTTCATGTTCGCTAACAACGTGTTGAAGCTGCTCGCGCTCTTTGGCGCGAAGGGCGAACTGAACCCGAACTGGAATGACGAAGTCGTGATTGGCGTCACGCTCACGCGTGACGGTGCCGTGAACCACGCGCCCACCGCCGAGGCGCTCGGCGTCGCGCACGTGGCGATCACCCCGGAAGTGAAGGAGAACGCCTAATGGGTAACGTCCTACTGCAGTACGCGACGGTGCTGGTACTCAGCATCTTCGTGGGTATCGAGATCATCGCCAAGGTGCCGAGCATCTTGCACACGCCCCTCATGAGTGGCTCGAACGCCATTCACGGGGTCATCTTGGTGGGCTCGATGTTGGTGCTGGGCGGCGCGACGACGAACCTCCAAGAGGTGCTCGGTTTTCTCGCGGTGATTCTCGCCACCTTGAACGTCGTCGGTGGCTTCGTGGTGACCGACCGCATGCTCGAGATGTTTAAGGCCAAGAAGCCCCAGGCGCCCAAGGCGAAAGACGAGGTCGCCTCGTGAGTCGCGAAACACTCATTGACCTGTTGTACCTCTTCTCGGCGACCACCTTCGTGCTCGCCCTCAAGGGGCTCGGCAGTCCCAAGCGCGCGCGACTGGGCAACCTGGTCGCGGCCCTCGGTATGGTCGTAGCCGTTGGCGCCACGTTCTTTAAGTACGTCGACGGTCACGCCCTGCACCACGTCGGGTTGATCGTGCTCGCCATGGTGATTGGCATCATCGTCGCGGTGCCCACGGCGCGCTTCGTGCAGATGACGGCCATGCCCCAACTGGTCGCCATCTTTAACGGCGTCGGTGGTGGGGCGGCCTCGTTGGTTTCGATCACCGAGTTCGTCCACGTGAAGTCGACCCACCCGGCCACCTACGTCGCGCTCGAGGTGTTGCTCGGCGTGTTAATCGGTACGGTCTCGTTTTCGGGTTCGGCGATTGCCTTCGCCAAACTCCAAGAGCTCATGACCGGTCGTCCGATTACCTACCCCGGCCAGCAGATTTTGAACGGCGTCTTCGGACTCGGCGCGTTGGCGTTGATCGTGGCGATTCTCATTCAGGGCTCGACCGCACTGTTGTGGGTCTTGTTGATTCTCGCCTTCGTGTTGGGCGTGGCCTTCGTGCTGCCCATCGGTGGCGCCGACGTGCCGGTGTTGATCTCGCTGCTCAACTCCTTTACCGGTCTCGCGGTCGCCGCCTCGGGCTTCACGCTCGGATCCAACCTCTTGATCGTGGCCGGCACCCTGGTTGGCGCGTCGGGTATTTTGCTCACGCGGCTCATGAGTAAGGCCATGGGCCGTTCGCTCGCCAACGTGCTCTTCTCGGCCTTTGGCTCGGTCGTCACGGCCGGACCCGGCGCCGGCGGCGAAGAGCGCAGCGTGCGTTCGGGCTCGCCCGAGGACGTCGCGGTACTGCTGAGCTTCGCCAGTCGCGTGGTACTGATTCCGGGGTACGGTCTCGCCGTCGCCCAGGCCCAGCACGTCTTGCGCGAGTTGGCCGAAGTCCTCGAAGGTAAGGGCGTCGAGGTCTTCTACGCCATTCACCCGGTGGCCGGCCGTATGCCCGGTCACATGAACGTCCTGCTCGCCGAGGCCAACGTGCCCTACGAACAACTGAAAGAAATGGACGAGGCGAACCTGGAACTCCAGACGGCCGACGTGGCGCTCGTGGTCGGCGCCAACGACACCGTCAACCCGGCCGCGAAGGACGACCCCAGCTCACCGATCTACGGCATGCCGATCATTAACGCGGACCTGGCCGAGAACGTCTTGTTCTTGAAGCGCTCCATGCGTCCGGGCTTCGCCGGCATCGAAAACGAGCTGCTCGACAACCCCAAGACGACCCTGGTCTTTGGCGACGCCAAGGACACCCTCACCAAGGTCGTCGCGGCCGTTAAGAGCGCCTAGTCGCCGCGCTCGACGAGGTCGCCGCTAGGCGGCGGTGATCTCGTCGAGCCTCGCGCGCACGCTTGCATCGAGCGTGGTCGCGGCCGCGACGTTGGCGCGGATCTGCGCCGCGCTCGACGCACCGGCGATGACCGAGGACACCTCGGGGTGGCTGAGCAGCCACGAAAAGGCCAGCGTCAAGATCGGCGTGTCGATGCTGTCCGCGTAGTCGAGCAACGCGCCGACTTTGGCGAGGAGTTGGTCGCTCCACCAGTGCGCGCGGCGCTCGGGCGCCATAGTGGCGAGACGCGTCCCCTCGGGCAGGGCCTCGCCGGGGCGGACCTTGCCCGTTAGAAGTCCATTGGCCAAGGGATAGAAGGGGAGAAAGCCGAGACCGAGTTCGCGACAGGTTTCGAGCACGCCGTCGCGCTCGGGGTCGCGCGCGAGCAGTGAGTACTGGTTCTGCACCGAGATAAAGACCGGTCCGTCCCCGGCGGCCGCGCGGGCTTCGCGGAGCTGGTCGGGATTCAAGTTCGAACAGCCAATCTCGCGCACGTAACCCGCCTCGACGAGTTCGCGCAACGCGCCGAGGGTCTCGGCGATCGGCACGGTGTCGTCGGGGTAGTGCAGTTGGTAGAGGTCGATGTAGTCGGTGCCCAGGCGTCGCAGCGACGCCGCGCAGGCGCTTTTCACGTACTCGGGCTTCGCGCCGTAGCGCACGTCATCGAGGGGCATGCCGAACTTGGTGGCGATCACCACGTCACGACGCCGTGACCCGAGGGTGCGGCCGAGCAAGACCTCGCTGCGCTCGCCGCCGTAGATGTCGGCGGTGTCAAAGAAGTTCACGCCGGCCTCGAACGCCGCGTCGACGACACCTTGGGTCGCGACCTCGTCGAGGCGTTGACCAAAGTTGTTACAGCCCAGTCCCACCGCCGAGACGTTGAGTGAACCGAGTTGGCGCTGTTCCATGGGGCTCCTTTTGTTCGCCTCGAGCATAGGCAGGCGCGACCGAGGTCGCGCGGGTCGCGCCCCCACTACGATTGACCCGTGGAGGAGGCGTTATGAAAGTCAACGTGGATTACGACCTGTGCACGAGTAACGCGGTCTGCATGGGCCTCGCGCCAGAGATCTTCGAGGTGCGCGACGACGGCTACCTCTACGTCTTGAACGACCAACCGGGACCCGAGTTCGACGAGCGACTTCGCCAGGCCGTCCAGGGCTGTCCGAACGGCGCTATTTCGCTCGAGGAGTAGTTCGTGGGTGCACCGCGCGTGCGCTTCGCGCCCTCGCCGACGGGACTCTTTCACGTCGGCTCGGCGCGCTCAGCGCTCTTTAACTGGTTTATTGCCCGTCAACACCCCGACGGGGTCTTCATCTTGCGCATCGAAGACACCGACGAGAGTCGTAACCGCCAAGAGTGGGAGGACGTCATCATCGCCTCCATGGCCTGGCTGGGCCTGAACGTCGACGTCGGCCCCTATCGCCAAAGCGAACGCCGGAGCGCTCACGAGGCCGCGCGCGACGCGCTCTACGCGAGTGGCGACCTCTACTACTGCGACTGCACCGCCGAACTGCTCGCCGCGCGCAAGGGCGAGAACAAGACGCCCGGCTACGACGGCTTTTGTCGCGACCGCGGTCTCGGACCGGGCGAACGTCGCGCGCTTCGTTTCAAGCGCCCCTTAGACGGCTCGCTCGTCGTGCACGACGACGTGCGCGGCGAGGTCACCTTCGAGATGCGCGCCCTCGAGGACTTCGTCGTGGCGCGCGCCAACGGTGACGTCCTCTACGCGCTCGCGAACGTGGTGGACGACCGCGACGACCGCGTCACGCACGTCATTCGTGGCGAGGAGCACCTGGCCAACGCGCCCAAGCAGATACTGCTCTGGGAGGCGCTGAGTGCCGCGACCGGTGAGGTCGTCGAACTCCCGCGCTACGCCCACCTTCCGCTGCTCGTGAATGAGCAGCGGAAAAAACTCTCCAAGCGTAAGGACCCCGTCGCGACCGAGAGGTACCGCGACGAGGGCTACCTGGCGAGTGCCTTCGTGAACTACCTGGCGCTCCTGGGCTGGAGCCCGCGCGGGGACGAGGA
>JANWIR010000020.1 GCA_025449805.1 Acidimicrobiales bacterium
ATTCGATGACGCGAGAGCGACTCTTAAATGGGTGGGACGACGTCGCGCTCACCTTGCTGCGCGACGCGGCCATCACGAACTACGAGGCGCACTCCCTCGCGCCCACGCTCGCCGGCGTCTTTGACGACGCCGGCCACGCCAATTAACGCAGCGCGCCCGCGAGTTCGCGGGTCACGCGCGCGGCGCGCATTTGACGGTGACGCCAACTCGCGAGTCCGGCAATCGTGACGTTCGCGATGCCCGCGACGGACGTCGCGGCGAGCGCGCCCCAGAGTCGACCCGAGCAGTAAAAAATCACCCACATCGCCGAACCACTCGCCCCCCAAACCCACGAGGCGACCGAGACGCCCGAGGCGTCGGCGTGGCGAAGAAGTTCGATGATCTGGGGACCGCGGTTAATCGTCATGGCGATCCCGGTACCAATGAGGCCACCAATCCATCCCCAGATCAGGACCGGCGCGACGCAGAGCAGTGCGAAGTACCCGAAGGAGCGCACGAGTACGCGACTGTGGTGAAAAGGCTGGAGACGCGCGACGATGGCGATCTGGAGGGGAAAGACGATGAGACTACCCATGATGATCTCGGGCGAACGGCGAACTACGCCGTAGGTCATCCAAAAAACGCCCATGAAGAGAAAGAGCACCCAGGTCGCGAGCGAGACGCCCTCGTGGCCGCGGTGTTGGATGCGACGGAACTGAATCCACGTCGACCAGAGTCCGACGATGACCGCTCCCCAGCCGATCAAGGCGGCTACGAAGTGCAACGTCACGCAACAACTTTACAAGTCACTTGGTAAACCCACGATGACGCAGAGATGAAATGTCGGCGTCACGCGACGTTCGTTGCGTCGATAATCAAACGCCGTGACAATCAATGAGGCGTACGCACGCTACGCCAGTGGGCACGGTTAGCGCTCGTCGTCGAATGGCGTTAGCGCCGTCGATTGGCCGCCGAGATTACCGCTTCGAGTGACGCGTCGAGGATTGACGAGCTCATGCCGACCCCCCACCACGTGGCCCCGTCGCTGCCCTCGGCCTCGACGTAGGCAACGGCCGACGCCGACGAACCGGCCGTCAGCGCGTGCTCGTGGTAGTCGCGGACCTTGAAGTCGACGTCCATCTGCTCGCGCAAGCCGTTCATCATCGCGTCGATGGGCCCGTTGCCCTCGCCCTTCACGGTGACGTGCTGGCCGGCGACCACGAGTTGGGCGAAGATGCGCGTCTGGTTCGCGTCGGCCGCGACCTCGCTCGAGAGCAGCTGGATGGTCGCGTTCTCGGGCAGATACGTCGTCGTAAAGACCTCCCAGATGGCGGCCGGGCTGATCTCGGTGCCGCTCTCTTCGGTCAGTTCCTGGACGCGCTTGGAGAACTCGACCTGCATCGCGCGCGGCAGGTCCAGGCCGTGCTCGGTGCTGAGCAGGTAGGCCACGCCACCTTTACCGGACTGGGAGTTCACGCGGATGATTGCCTCGTAGGTACGACCGGTGTGCTTGGGATCGATGGGTAGGTAGGGCACTTCCCAGACGTCATACTCATCACCGATCGCGGTCATGCCCTTTTTGATGGCGTCTTGGTGCGAGCCGGAAAAAGCGGTGTAGACGAGTTCGCCCACGTAGGGGTGGCGCATATGAATCGGCAGGCGATTGGCGTACTCGGCCACGTGGCGGGCCTTATCGATGTCACGAATATCGAGCTCGGGGTCGACGCCCTGGGAGAAGAGGTTGAGCGCCAGGGTCACGACGTCCACGTTGCCGGTGCGTTCGCCGTTGCCAAAGAGCGTCCCTTCGTCGCGGTCGGCACCCGCGAGCACGCCAAGTTCGGCCGCGGCGACGGCGGTACCACGGTCGTTGTGGGGATGCAGCGACAAGATCACGCTGTCGCGCCGATTAATTGTGCGCAAGAACCACTCGACGGCGTCGGCGTAGAGATTGGGGGTGTACATCTCCACCGTGGCCGGCAGGTTCAAAATCATCGGCCGCTCCGGCGTCGGGTCGATGACGTCGATCACCGCGTTACAGATTTCGACGGCGTAGTCGAGCTCGGTACCGGTAAAGCTCTCGGGTGAGTACTCATAGTAGAACGCGGTCTGCGGCGAGGTCGCCTCCAAGGACCTACACAACGCGGCCGCGTCGGTCGCGATCGTGGTGATGCCGGCCTGATCGAGGCCGAAGACGACCCGGCGTTGCAGGATCGAGGTCGAGTTGTAGAAGTGGATGATGGCGCGCTTCGCGCCCTTGACGGACTCGTAGCTGCGACGTATGAGGTCCTCGCGGCACTGGGTGAGGACCTGGATGGTGACGTCGTCGGGGATACGGTCGTTCTCAACGAGGTCGCGCACGAAATCGAAGTCGGGCTGGCTAGCCGAGGGAAAACCGACCTCGATCTCCTTAAAGCCCATTTCGACGAGGTGTTCGAACATCACGCTCTTGCGCTCTAAGTCCATCGGGTCAATGAGCGCCTGGTTGCCGTCGCGCAGGTCGACGCTGCACCACCGGGGCGCCTTGGTGAGGCGCCGGTTCGGCCAAGTGCGATCGGGCAGGTCGACGGGAATGAAGGGCCGGTACTTGTGGTACGCCATCGGACTGGGCTGTTGGGGTGAGTCCTTCATCGCCATCCTTTCGAGTGTGCCCGTAAAAACAAAAATCCCCCGCGGACGCGGGGGCTAGGGCGAGCAGGGCTCGCCCTTTACAGCAGCAGTTCGCTACGGGAGTTCATCACGTTCTCAGTCTACCCCACGATTCACCAAAGTAAAGGGGGGGCTTCGCCACGAAACGGTCGCGGGAGCGCCGCAACGCGACGCGGCATCGATGAATATGCCGGGACATGGCGGTGCGCCTCGATCCCGTCTTCGGTACGTACCTCGCACACTCCATTGAAACAGCGCCAGGGGGCGACGTGCGGCGATCGACCCCGTAATGGCGAGTGAGAATCGACCTCGGTCACGGCGAGGCCGTATCGACTACGTTCATTCTTGACGAAGGAGGTCCAATGAGCCGCGTGAGTACCTATCTCAATTTCGCTGGTCGTAGTGAGGAAGCCTTTACGTTTTACGCGAGCGTCTTTGGCACCCAAGTGGAGGGCCTCATGCGCTTCGCCGACGCTCCGGATATGCCGCCGATGAGCGCCGAGGACGGCCAAAAGATTGTCCACGTCGAGGTTCCCATTCTGAACGGCCACGTCTTGATGGCGACCGACATGCTCGAGTCGATGGGCCAACACCTGCGCGTGGGCAACAACACCACCATCTGCCTCGAAGTCGACACCACGGAGGAGGCCGATCGCCTCTACGCCGCGTTGAGTCAGAACTCCACGGAAGGTTCGGGGATGCAACAGATGTTCTTTGGCTACTGGGGCAGTTGCCTCGACCAGTTCGACGTTCGTTGGATGATCAACGTCGCGGCCTAAGTCGCCCGGCGTTAGAAAGCGCGTCTCGTGACCAACGAACTCGTCGTTCGCGGCCTGACGCGCCACTTCGGCACCTTGAAGGCTCTCGACGACCTCTCCTTTGACCTGCGCGCGGGCCACGTGGTCGGATTCCTCGGACCCAACGGTGCCGGCAAGACCACGACGATGCGCGCCATCTTTGGTCTCCTCGATCTCGACGGCGGCACAATTACCTGGAACGGTCGCGCCCTCGACGCGGCGCAGCGGCGCCGTTTTGGCTACATGCCCGAAGAACGCGGCCTCTACCCCAGCATGCTCATTGGCGACCAACTCGAGTACCTCGGACGACTGCACGACATGAGCGGCCATGACGCACGCACCGAGGCCCAGCGCTGGTTGGAGCGCTTCGGTTTGGCCGATCGCGCCAACCACAAAGTCGAGAGCCTCTCACACGGTAACCAACAACGCGTCCAACTCGCCGCGGCGTTGTTGCACGACCCCGAATTACTCATCCTCGACGAGCCCCTCGCGGGACTAGACCCGAGCGGCATCGACACCATCAGTGAGGTTCTCGTCGAACGAGCTCGGCGTGGTTGTGGCGTCCTCTTCTCGAGCCACCAACTCGACCAGGTGGAGAACCTCTGTGAGTCGGTCGTCATTATCGACCACGGTCACCTCGTCACATCGGGAACCGTCGACGACCTCGCGACCAGTGGCACGCAGCGCCTCGTAGTGCGCGTCGAGGGCGACCGTGACGCGAACTGGGCTCGGGAACTGCGTGGCGTCACGATTTCTGAGGTCACCGGAGGCGAGGCTCGCTTGGTACTCGACGACGATGTAGATAGTGACGTGGTGCTGCGCGCCGCCATGAGCGCGGGGCGCGTGGCCGAGTTCGCGACCCGGCGCCGTCGTCTCTCCGAAGTCTTTCGCGAGGCGACCACGTGAGGTACCTCGTACTCGTCACCGTCGCCGTCGTGATCGCCAGCGCCGTCGCGCGACGACGGCGCGCCCGCGTGAAATCGAGCTCGACGACCACTCGCCGCACGCTCGAGCTGCCTTTCGTACGCGGGAGCGTTGGCATCGTCGCCGCGCGCGAAATCCGCGAACGCCTGCGCGGGCGGATGTTTCGCGTTGGCACGCTCCTCCTCTTGGTCGTCGTGGCGGCCGCGATCATTATTCCGAGCCTGCACCACGGACACACCTCGACGTTGCGCGTGGGCGTAGTGGGCGCACTGCCGGTCAACCAGCGTGCGCAGATCACTCGCGACGTCCATTTGAGCGGCGACCTGGCCACGTTCACGACGGCGCAAACGCTCGCACGCGCGAGCGCACAACTACGTAAGGGTCAGGTGGATCTCGTCATCGTGAACGACCAACGCGTCGTCGTCGACACGTTCGCCACCTCACCACAAGCGGCCGTCATTGCCCAGATCGCCCAAGACCTCGGCGTGGCGCGCGCCCTCGCGCGCGCCCAACTCAGCCCCGGTCAACTCTCCATTCTCGAGCACGCCAGTGGCGTACCCATCACCTCGCTGCACCACGCCCACGTCAAACCGGCCGACGTCGGCACCTCGATCGTTGGGTTGATCTTGATCTTCATGATGCTCCAGCAGTACAACACCTGGACGCTCATTGGCGTCATGGAGGAGAAGTCCAGTCGGGTGATTGAAGTACTGCTCGCGACACTTCGCCCCATCCAATTACTCACCGGCAAGGTGCTCGGCATCGGGATCATCGCCTTCGCCCAGGCCACGCTGGTGGTGGGCTTTGCGCTCATGCTCGCGAAATCGGTCGGCTCGTCGCTACTCCACGGCGCGGCGCCCTTAGAACTCGTGAGCATTCTCGCCTGGCTCCTGCTCGGTTACACCTTTTACAGTTGGGTCTACGCGGCCGCCGGCTCGATGACCGAGCGCCAGGACCAGATCCAGGCCGTCGCGCTCCCCTTGAGCGTGCCCTTGATTGTGGGCTACATCGTGTCGCTGGCCGCCGCGGAGTCCGGCCACGCGTCACTCTTTGTTCGCGTTCTCGCCTACCTGCCACCGACTGCGCCCCTGGCGATGCCGGCCCTCGTGGGCCTGAGCGCGGTGACCTGGTGGGCGTTCGCCATCTCCGTTGCCATCAGTCTTCTCGCGACGTACGGCGTCGCGCGATTTGCCGCGCGGGTCTACCAACGCGCCATCTTGCGTACGGGCGCGCGCGTGCCCCTGCGCGACGCGCTCGCGCTACGACCTCGCCACCGCGCGACCTGAGAGGTCGCGCGGTGGCGACCACTAACCTGGACGCCGTGGGTGTCCTCAAAGCCATCATGAAACTGCTCGTGCTCGTCGCGCTGGTCGCGGCGGTAGCGGGAGTAGCGATGTTGCTGCGACGCTCGAAGAACGACGAACCGGTCACCTTTGATCAGTGGCCCGACGTCGCGCAAAACCCCGAAGCGTAGTAGCTTCACCCAACTCTTCTGAGAGGAATCGTTATGGCGGACATGGAATATCGACGACTGGGACGATCGGGACTCAAGGTCTCCGTCCTCTCCTTTGGCAGCTGGGTCACCTTCGGCAACGCCAACCAGCTCGAGACGGCCAACCAGGCCGCCGAGTGTCTGTCGGTCGCCAAAGACGCGGGCGTGAACTTCTTCGACAACGCCGAGGGCTACGCCGCCGGTGAGTCCGAGCGCGTGATGGGTCAGGCCTTTCGTGACTTGGACTGGCAGCGTCACGAGTACGTGGTCTCGACCAAGCTCTTTTGGGGACTGCACGACAACGTCAACATGCGTAACACCCTCAATCGCAAGTACCTCAGCCAGGCCATTGACGGCTCGCTCGAGCGCTTC
>JANWIR010000021.1 GCA_025449805.1 Acidimicrobiales bacterium
TCAGCATGTCGAAGGCCACCATGAGCGGAAAGAAAACAATGATGCTGGGCGCGACGTTCGGCAAAATCTCTTTCCACAAGATTCGAAGATCCGAGGCACCTGAGCCCACTGCCGCCTGAATGAACTCGCGCTCGCGAAGCGACAACACAATGCCGCGCAGCGGACGCGCAACGTAGGGCACGAAGACGGCGGCGATGATGAAGATGGGCAGCAGCAATGATCCGGGACCGACGTGGAGTGGACCGAGGTTGAGTCCCGTCGTCAAGAGAACCACGGAGAGCGATATCGCGAGCAGGTAAATCGGAAAAGCCCAGACGATGTCGAAGATTCGCGACAGCACCCAGTCGATGGGTCCACCGAAATAGCCGGCGGCAATGCCGAGGACGGCCGCCACGAGACAACACAGGAGGGCCGACGCCGAACCAATTAAGAGACTGTTTCGCCCGCCGTAGAGGAGTCGCGCGAAGACGTCGCGACCCTGGTTATCCGCTCCCAAAAAATAATGCTGGAGATTCCACGTGGGTCCAATCGGTGTTACCCCAAAGCCCAGGCCCTGGGTATTCGACTGCAGTACCTGCACTCGTTTACCGTTGACCAACGTCGTACCTTGCAGGTTCGACGTGAAGGGATTGACGTGCGCCACGCTGTGGGCGTAAACCGGCGCCAGTAGACAGATCGCCACCATGAACAGTAAGACGACGAGCCCCGCCATCGAAGCGCGGTTCCGCGCGAGTTGACGTAACGAAGAGCGCCAGGGGCTCTCGGCTCCCCTGGCGCTCTTCGCCACGCTGACGTCGATGGGCGACGCGTGCGTGGATTCGCTTGGAACTACTTCACCCAAAGTTGATCGACGTACATGTAGAACTGACGCGAGAACTGGTAGTTGCCCGTCTTACTCGAGACGAAGTCAATCTGCTTTGGCGTGAAGAGCGGCACCCACGGCGCGCCGGTACCCATGATCTGCTGGTCAATCTGGCCCCAGATCTTGTTCGCACCACTGGGGTTGGTGATACTCAGCGTTTCGGCCTTGGCCATCTTGGCGTCAATGGCCTTGTTGCAGTAACCAGCAATGTTGATGGAGTTGTCGCTGCCCGGGTGAAAGGCCTGGCAGTTCAAGAGCACCTTCAAAAAGTCGGACGCCGCGGGGTAGTCCTGGTACCACTGCGACAGACTGATCTGCACCTTGTTCTTGGTGTTTTGGATGTAGTTGAACTGAATATTGGCCGACAGTGGCTTCAGTGTCGCCTTGTACCCAATGGAGTTCAAGACGCTTTGCACGTACTGACCAACGGCCTCATTCACGGAGTCATTGGTGACGACGATCGCGACGGACATCCCGGCGGTACCCGACTTCTTCACGAGAGCCTTAGCTTTCGCCAAGTCCGGCCCGTTGTACGTCGAACCCATTCCCTTGTTGTAGTCGCAGAAGTCAACGTGACCAGGGAAACCTGGGGGGAGGATCGTGCAGACCGGTTGGGCCAACTTCGAACCACCGAAGAGTCGCACGGCCGCGTTCTTGTCAATGGCGTAGTTCACCGCCTCGCGGGCCATGTAGTTGTTGAACGGCGCCAAATTGGTGTTCATCGGGAGGTACCAAATCGCGGTCAAGGGATTGACGTGCAGTTGCGACGCGTACTTCGTCGAGAGCTCCGAGAGTCGATCCGACGGCAACGGGTCAAAGATCCAGTTCGCTTGGCCGTTTTCGACTTGGGTGACTTCGGACTCGACCGTATTGCCAAAGATCATGTCGATCTCATTGGGGTAGCCCTGGGGCTGCGCGGCGGCCGACCACACCTTGAAGTTCTTGTTGCGCACCATCGTCAATTGGCGATTCGGGTTGTACGACGAGAAGGCGTACGCGCCCGTACCTGGAATCGGCGTCGTGCCCGCGTCCTTCGCCGGAGCGTTGGCCGGAAGTACGGAACCGAACGGCACGGCCAATTGGTCAACGAACTCGGGGTCGGGCGACGTCAGGTTGATGACCACCTTGTTCGTTGCGGCGTTCACGACAACACCACCGGCAAGTGTGCACGTCGCGGGCTTCGCCAGGCAAGCCGTGGCGCCGACGATTTGGTTGTACCACGTACCGGCGTTCGGGTTCGAGACTTTGAAGAGCCGCTGGAGCGATGCCTGCACGTCCTTCACCGTGACGGTCTGTCCGTTCGAAAACTTGATGCCCTTGCGCAAGGTGAAGGTGTAGGTCTTGCCACCATTGGTGATCGTCGGCATCGCCGTCGCGAGGTCGGGCACCACGTCAAAGGACGACGAGCCGCCGACCTTGCGGAAAGCCAAGAGTCCGTCGTAAGTCGCCTGGTAGAGCTGCCAGTACTGCAGGGTGTAGTTCACTTGCGGATCGAGCGTGCCACCAGCCGTGGAGGCGAGGAGTTTTAGCGTGCCACCCGCGTGACTTGGCTGATAGCTAAACGACGGTCCCGACGAGGGTGTCGCACTCGACGGCACCGCGATCGCGACCGCACCCAGAACCACACTGAGTGACGCCACCGTCACTCGAAGACGATGCCACGCACTGATTCGACTCACAATGCCCCCTTCACGAGACACCCCACTGGCGCCCACGCAAAACTTCTTGTGGGCGATTATGGTGCAGGGCTCCCCCGAACGCAAGCGGGGCACTCTCGTCGGGCCAGGAATTCACGTCGACGAAACACGGCGCAAAATTTTTCCACTGTCGTTGGTCAGTTGATTTGGGCCGAATCACGTACCGACGAACCTCGCGACACCACCAGTTCGTTCGTGACTTCGTGGGGTCGACAGCCATCCTCTAGGGTGGCCGGGGGGCGACGTGGAACTTCTTATTGCGGGCGGAACTTCATTCATTGGCCGAGCACTAGCGCTGGCCGCCCACGCGGCGGGCCACCACGTTGTCGTCATCAACCGGGGCGTCACGCCCAACGATCTGCCACCGGCAATCGAACGTCTCGTGGGCGATCGTCGTGGTGATCTCTCCGCACTCCAGGATCGCCACTTCGACGCGACGATCGACACCATTGCGTATCGCCCGAACGACGTCATCGCGCTCGCGCGCGCCCTCGATGGTCGCGGTGGCCACCACCTGCAGATTTCTTCGGTGTCCGCGTACGAGCCGCCCGCCGCCGAGGGTCTCACCGAAGAGCGCGGTGTTCTCATGTCCTCGGACCACGTCGACCTCGAAGGACCCATTGACGGGAATTCGTACGGACCCTTGAAGGCCGCCTGCGAACGAGCCGCGGCGGCGGCCTTCGACGAGCCACGCACGTTCATCCGACCGACCTTCGTCATCGGCGCCCACGACGCGACGTTGCGGTTTCCCTACTGGGTTGCTCGCCTTCGTCGCGGCGGTGACGTGGCGGTGCCGGGTCCGCGGAGCAACGCAATGCAGTACGTCGACGCGCGCGACCTCGCGGACTTCACGCTGCGTTGCGCTGAACAGCACCACACCGGCGCCTTTCACGTGGCCGGCCCCACGCCGCCCACTCGGTACGTCGAGCTCCTCGAGCGCGTGGCGCGCCACGTCGCGCCGGCCGGCACACGGATTGTCGAGGTCGATCCGACCGCGGTGCTCGACGCGAACCTCGCGGACCGGTTCCCCCTCTGGAGCGGACCCTCGAGCCAGACCATGCTCGCGATGGACCCGGCAAAGGCCCTCGCCCACGGCCTCAACTTGCGCCCGATTGAAGAGAGCGTGGATGACGTCGTGGCGTGGTGGGGTGCGCGAGACTGGCCCAAGCATTGGCTCGGCCCCGTGGAAGAACGGGCTCTCCTCGCGAGCGTCGAGAACTAAACGCTCGGCGAAACGTACGAGTCGCGTCGGGCGAGACAGAGGAAAAGTATGGCCTCTTCGAGAGAGGAGCATTTCGGTCGATTAGTTCGCGAACTCAGCCCCGCTATCGGGGCCTACCTCGGTCGACGTCTCTACCCCCTGCCGCGCGGCGATCTCGATGACTTGGTCGAAGAGACGCTCATCGTCCTGTGGCGACGCCTCGACGACGTACCGACCGACGCGGAACTTCCCTGGGCTCTCGGCGTCGCGCGCAACGTCCTACGCAACGCGCAGCGCGCGTACCAACGCCGGGAGAACTACGAGGGCCAACTGCGCGACCGTGGCGCCAGTGCCTCGGCTGAGGACGTGTACCTCGCCGACGAGGGGATTCGTGCCGCACTCGCGCGTCTCAGTGACGACGACCGTGAAATTCTTCTGTTGCACGCGTGGGATGGCCTGAGCGCCGAGGACCTGGCGCGATCGCTCCTCATCACTCCCAACGCCGCCGCGGTACGGCTGAGTCGAGCCCAGTCACGTTTTAAGGAACATCTTGACGAGGTCATCGTCCCGTGAAAGTTTGCGCGCTGAATGCACAGATACCTAGTGACACCAAGAGGGAGATCCGATGAGTGACGCCTTCACGCGACTCGCCGCCGCGGACCCCTTCGCGCGTGATCCCTACGTCGTGGACGTCGAGGACCTGATTAGCCGAGTGACGAGCATCCCGGCGCACGAAACCTCGCTCTGGCGTCGCTTTCAACTACGGGTGGGCACCGCACTGAGTACCTCAGCGCTCGTCACCGCCGGCGCGATCGCCGCGTTGCAGGGAGCGGGCTCGTCATTGCCCGTGTTGAACTTCGCCGCTCCCGTGGCGCGCGCCGCGTACGCCTCGGCCGTGACCCTCGCGCCCAGCACCGCCGCGAAGTCCTCGTCCGTGGCAGCGACGCACTTTCGAGCCGGACCCGCACTCTCGAACGCGTCGACTCAGGGCGTGGCCTATCAACTCAGCGTCCCGACAAACCCCGCCACCGAGACCGCACGACTCGCGGCGGTCTTTCGCGTCCAAGGACCCCTGAGCGCAAGTTCGGACAAGTCCTCGTGGCACGCGGGCGACACCCACGCGACCTTGACGTACTTTGCCGCGGGTCTCCCCTCGTGGCGTTACGCGCGGGCAACCCAGCCCGCGATGAGCTCGGGCGCGTCGTTCCGGTCGACGCGCGCGCTCGAGGCCACTGCCCGCGACCTCGCCCGTCGCCTCGACTACGGCTACCAACTGGCGTCGCCTCACGTGTCCTTCGTGAGCGGATCCTCACCCGAGGTGCACGTACGTTTCCCCCTCGAGGTCGAGGGGTTCGCCACCAATCTCTCGCTCGCTTTTCGCTTCGACGCGCCCGGGGTGCTCGTTGGGGCGTCGGGGCCGTCGTTTCTTGTCGCGCGGTCCTACGTGTATCCCCTCGTGAGTTTGCGCGGCGGCGTCGCGCGCCTCAACGCAATGGCGTCACCCGGGGCAACTCAATCGATGAGCGCGGCGCCGACGTTGCGACGGGCCACCCTCTCGCTCGAGGCCTTTCAGTTGCACAACGGTGCGCTGTGGCTGGTGCCGATCTACACCTACGACGAAGGACCCCACGCGCGGTCGGCCTCGTGGTCGCTCGTCGCCCTCGCCGGGCCCTACGTACGCCACGTGACGAGTCTCGGACGCACCCCGCTCGCGCAGCCGTGAGTGGCTAGCGCTGCTCGATGAGGTCCATGTACTCCTCATCCCAGAGATCGAAGTACTCCTCGGGCAACAACACGGCGTGGGTCGGTTCGAGCGCCTCGACGAAACCGCGTTCGTGACTGACCGCGACGAGCGTCCCCTTCCACTGGCGCATCATCTCGCCCAGCGCTTCGACACTCGCGGGATCGAGATTGTTCGTCGGTTCGTCCAGTAAGAGGAGATTGGCGTTCGACGAGGCCAAAATCGCGAGGGCTAGTTTCGCGCGTTCACCGCCCGACAACGTCGCGGGCATCTGGTGCGCGGCCTCGCCCTTCAGGCCAAAGGCCCCCAACATTGAACGTCGCGCGACTTCGGTGACGACCGTTGAGCCGTCGAGGTTCCCGAGCACGGTCTTGGTGAAGTCCAGCTGTTCATTCTCCTGCGCGAAGTACCCCACACCCACGTTCGCGCCGAATCGAACCGAACCCGATTCGGGCGTTTGAGTGCCGGCGAGACAACGTAAGAGCGACGACTTTCCCGCGCCGTTTCGCCCCACGATGACGATACGGTCCCCGCGTCGGGTGATGAAGTTCGTGTCGCGCAGCACCTCCACCGCGCCGTAGCGCACGCGCAAGTGTTCGACCGTCATCGGCACGTCCCCGCTACGCGGGGGCTCGGGCAGGCGAAAGGTGACCTTGCGTTCCTTGCGCGTGACCTCAACGCGATTGTCCTCAAGTTTCTCCACGCGACGGTCGAGCACTTTGGCGAGTCGGGCGCGCTTGGCGGTCTGGCCACGCATGGAGTCGGCCAACTTGGAGAGTTGATCGATCTTGGCGTCTTGGGTCGCGGCGACCTTCTCTTCGCTGAGGCGACGCTCTTCTTCGAGTTGCAAGAACTTCGAGTAGTTCCCCTTGTACTCGCGCAACTGACCGTCGCGTAACGCCAGGACCCGGTCGATTGCTTTGTCGAGCAGGGGTAAGTCGTGACTGATCACCAGCACCGTGCCCCGGAAGCGCTCCAACTCGTCAAAGAGCCAGCGCTTCGCCGCCTTGTCGAGGTGATTCGTGGGTTCGTCGAGCACCATGGTTTCGGGCTGCTCGTAGAGCACGCGCATTAAGTCCACGCGTCGACGCTGGCCGCCCGAGAGCGAGTTGAGGTCTTCGAGCAGGAGCTCCTCTTCGAGTCCGAGACCATCGGCCAGTCGCGCGACCTCGGACTCGGCTTCGTAGCCACCCTTCTCGCGGAACTCCTCTTCGAGTGAGGTAAAGCGTTCGATCGTCGCTTCCGTTGGGTCCGCGGCGAGGGCTTGGCGGGCGTGTTGCATGTCGGCGTCAAGTGAGTCCAGACCTCGCGCCGAGAGCACGTGGCTCAGTCCGATCGGTTCGACCCCGAGACCGCCCGGTACCGGTTCTTGGGGTAGGTGACTCAGCGAACCTTGGTGCGTCACCGAGCCCGCGATGCGCAAGTGCTCGGGATGGCCGCCGAGTAACACCGACAGCAGCGTCGATTTCCCCGCACCGTTTCGCCCGACCAGACCAACCTTCTCGCCGTTGCCGATGGTGAAGGACACCGGATCGAGCAGACGTCGGCCACCGATCTCAATACCCAATTCGCGAACGATGATCACCTAAGCCCCGAGTCGTTGGGCCGCGACGGCTAATTCGTCGCGAAACTGCGGATGGGCGATCGCGATCATCGCCGCGGCACGCTCCTTGACGCTGAGACCGCGCAGATCGGCCGCGCCGTATTCGGTGACGATGACCCCAGCCAGGTGACGCGGTGAGGTCACGACCGCGTCGGGGGCGATACTGGCGACGACGCGACTCCTCAGTTCGCCCTTCACCAACACCGTGGACTGCAGGCAGATCAGCGAGGTGTGCTCGAGCGACAGACTGGTGCCCTCGACGAAGTCCATGTGCCCGCCGACCCCGGAGTACTGGCGCGGGCCGAGCGTGTCGGCCACGATCTGGCCGAGCAGGTCCACTTCGAGCGCCGAATTGATGGACACCATCTTCGCGTTCTGCGCGATGACGTGCGGATCGTTGGTGTAAAAGACGGGCGCGACGCCGATGGCCGGATTGTCGTCGATGAAGTCGTACATGGCTTGGGTGCCCGCGGCAAAGGTAATCACGGACACGCCTCGATTAATGGATTTCTTGGAGTTATTGACCTTACCCGCCGCCATGAGCTGATAGAGCCCGTCGGTGAACATTTCCGAGTGAACGCCGTAGTCGCCCCCGTCGCCTTGGACCAACGCCTGGGCGACCAAGTTCGGCACCGCCCCGATGCCGGTCTGTAACGTCGCCCCATCAGCGACGTAGCGAGCGGCGAACGCCGCAATCTGGGCGTCTTCGGGCGATCCAGCGTCGTTGGGAAACACCACGGGTCGTTCGTCGGTGTAGACCACCACGTCAATGTCGTCGAGGTGGAGAAAGTTCTCGTGTCCCTCGAGCGGGAGCGTTCGGGGAAAGTGCGGAGAACACTCGACGATCAAGAGTCGATTGGGGTCACGACCCGCGCGCCGGTGCTCTTCGAGGTGCGCCCCGTTATAGAGCGAGAGACTGACCCGCCCCTGAGCGTCCGGCATCGAGGCGGGCGTCATCATCACCCTCGGCGCCAGGTGTTGAATCAAGAGACCGTAGTGGCGAAAGTACGACGGGATGTACTGCACGTCACCCCCACGCGCGACGTAGCCCCGCTCGGCGCCACCGTAGAAACTGGCGCGTAGATGCACGTTGGGGTGCGTGAAGAGGTCGTAGTTGCCGAGCAGCAGCCCCCCACTGACGGTGAGATCCTCCCAGTCGGTCCGGTTCGACAGCGCGCGAAGCATCACGGTGGGTGTTCCCGTGATCAGTCCGAGGCCAATCGCGTCTCGGGGGCGGACCAGGGCGGCGGCTTCTTCGGCGGTCAATTCACGTGGCGACATCGGTCCATTCTGTCGCAACGTTCCTCCTGTGCCACCATTTAGCGATGACAAAAACTCTATTTGTTGACCTTTGGAGTGACGTCGTGTGCCCCTTTTGTGGACTGGGGCGCGCGCAACTCGACGTGGCCATCGCCTCCTTCGAGCACGGCAAGGACGTCGTGGTACGCCTCCACGCTTTCGAACTCGATCCGCGTCCGCACGAGGCGAGCGACCTCTCACTCGAGGAACTCGTCGCGAGGAAGTACGGCCGTAGTGTCGAGCAGATTCGGGCTCACCATCGCCGTCTCGAGGAGCAGGCTCGTGACTTCGGGTTCCACTGGAACTTCGATCGGGCCCGTCCGGCCAATACTTTCGACGCCCACCGCCTCATCGCCCTCGCCACCACCCAGGACCGGGGTGAGCAGATGAACAGTCGTCTCTTTCGCGCCTACTTCGAAGAGGGTCGGTTGATCAGTGACCACGACGTTCTCAACGAACTCGCCCTCGAGTCCGGCGTCGTCGGGGCGCCCGAACTATGGAACGGCGACGACTTCGCCGACGTGGTCCGACGCGACGAGGCCACGGCCACCGAATTGGGGCTCTCGGGCGTGCCCGCGTTCGTCGTCGACGAGAAATTTCTCATTTCGGGCGCCCAGGGCGTCGAGGCGATCCGTGGCGTTCTCGAACGCGCCTGGGCGCGCCGCGCAAGTTCGTCCTAGTCGCTCGGTACGACGGCCGCGGTGGCGACCTGATGTCCCTCGTCGAGGTTCATCACCCGCACCCCCGTCGCGTCGCGGCCCTGGGACGAGACCTCGCGCACCGGCGTACGGATCAACACCCCACCACTCGACGCGAGAAGAACCTCGTCGTCGAGGCGAACCATGAAGGCCGCCACGACGAAGCCGCGCGCCGCGGTGAGTTTGATCGCCCGTACGCCCTGTCCGCCGCGGCCCTGACGGTTGAACCGTTCGGTCTTCACGCGCTTGCCGAAACCGGTATCGGTGACGACGAAGAGGTCGGCGTCGTCGCGCACGACGTCAAGCGAAATGGCCCGGTCGTCGTCCTTCAACCTGATCGCCCGCACACCCGTCGCGTCGCGGCCCATCTCACGGACCTCGACCTCGTTGAAGCGAATTGACATTCCTCGGTAGGTCACGACCATGAGATCGTCGTGGCCACTCGTCGGCACCACGCGAACCACCTCGTCGCCGTCGCGCAGGTTGATGGCGATCCAACCCTCACGGCGGGACTTGTCGTATTCGCTAAACGCCGTTTTCTTAACCGTGCCGTTCTTGGTCGCGAAGACGAGAAACTTGTCCTCCGGGAAATCGTCGGTCGCGATAATCGCCTGCACCGACTCCCCCGGTTGCAGGTTGAGAAGATTCACGACGGCCGTACCCTTCGCGGTGCGATCCTTCATGGGAATCTCGTGCCCCCGCAGTCGAAAGACCCGACCCCGATTCGAGAACATCAAGAGGTGCGCGAGCGAGCTGGTGTGAAGAATCTGTTCGACCAGGTCCTCTTCCTTGAGCTTCGCGCCCTGCACGCCGCGCCCGCCACGTCCCTGCGTCCGAAAGGCGTCGGCCGCGACGGACTTGACGTACCCGGCTTGGGTCATCGTGATGACGATCTCCTCGTCTTCGATGAGGTCCTCCACGCCCAGTTCACCCGGGTCGTTCACGATCTGGGTGACGCGTGCCTCGGCGTACTTGTCGCGGATGGCGGTGATTTCATCGGCGATGACGCCACGCAGTTTCACGTCGCTGGCCAAAATTGATTGCAGCTCGGCGATCGTCTCGCGGAGTTTGGCCATTTCGTCATCGAGCTCGCGACGACCAAGTCGCGTCAAGCGACCAAGCGTCATGTCCAAAATATGGTTCGCCTGCTCCTCCGAGAAACTAAAGGGTGCGGCCATCAACGACGCGCGCGCGGCGGCGCGGTCGTCACTCCCGCGAATCGTGGCGATGACTTGGTCGAGCATGTCGATGGCCTTGAGCAGACCCTCGACGATGTGGGCGCGCGCTTCGGCTTTGCGAAGGCGAAACTGCGTGCGGCGCGTCACAACCTCAACCTGGTGCGCGATGTAGTGGGTCAACGCCTGAGCGAGGTTGAGCGTGCGTGGCACGCCGTCGACCAACGCGAGCATGTTAACCGCGAAGGTCGTTTGAAGCGTGGTGTTCTTGTAGAGCTTGTTCAACACCACGTTGGCGTTGGCGTCGCGCTTCAGGCGAATGACGAGGCGCGGCTGGCGTCCCGATGAGTCATTCTGGACCGCCGTAATACCGTCGAGGTCGCCGGCCTTCACCAGGTCGTGAATCTTCTCCTCAATGGCCTCGACGGAGACCTCGTAGGGGAACTCGGTGACGACAATGCGCACGTCGCGGTTGGTCTCTTCAATCTCGGCCACCGCGCGCGTCTTAATGGAGCCTCGACCGGTGCGGTAGGCGTCCAAAATTCCTTGGCGTCCAAGAATCTGGGCGCCCGTCGGAAAGTCCGGACCCTTGACGAACTTCATCAGGTCGTCGGGAGTGGCCTCGGGGTTCGCCAATAGGTGCAGCGTCGCGTCGATGACCTCACCCAAATTGTGCGGTGGAATTTTGGTGGCCATACCCACCGCGATGCCTTGGGATCCGTTGACCAACAGGTTGGGATAGCGCGACGGTAGAACGGTCGGTTGTTGGGTCGAGTTGTCGTAGTTGGGCTCGAAGTCAACCGTGTCTTCGTCAATCGAGTCGAGCATTTCCAACGCGAGCGGGGCCAAACGGCACTCGGTGTAGCGCATCGCCGCGGCGCCCTCGTCGGGTCCCGTGCCACCGAAGTTGCCGTGCCCACTGATCAACGGGTGGCGCATCGAGAAGTCTTGGACCATGCGCACCAGCGCGTCGTAGATGGCGCTGTCACCGTGCGGGTGGTACGTGCCCATGACCTCACCCACCACCTTGGCGCACTTGGTGTGGGGTCGATCGGGCCGTAGTCCTTGATCGAACATCGAGTACAGAATCCGGCGGTGGACCGGTTTGAGGCCGTCACGGACGTCCGGCAGCGCCCGCGAGACGATGACGGACATGGAGTACTCCAAGAAGGAGCGCTCCATCTCCAGGTTGATTTCAATGGGTTCGACGTAACCCAGGTCTTCCTCGTTGGGAGGAGGTGTGTCGTTCGAGCTGTTGGATTTACGTGCCATACGGGTCTCTGGTCCTAGATGTCGAGGAATCGAACGTCTTTAGCGTTCGTCTGAATGAAGTGGCGACGCTGGGGTACGTCGTCGCCCATGAGGATGGAACAGACCTCGTCCGCCAGGGCGGCCTGTTCCACGGTGATCTGCAAAAGCGCTCGCTTCGTCGGATCCATGGTGGTGTCGCGTAACTCGTCGAAGTCCATTTCACCCAAGCCCTTCAAACGCTGGAAGTCGTTCTTGTGGTCGGGGTGCTGCGCCAAAAACTCCGCCTTCGCGGCGTCGTCACGGAGGTACGTCTTTTCCTTGCCCA
Source organism: Acidimicrobiales bacterium (assembly GCA_025449805.1). Lineage (GTDB taxonomy): Bacteria > Actinomycetota > Acidimicrobiia > Acidimicrobiales > RAAP-2 > RAAP-2. The sequence goes on from JANWIR010000021.1 coordinate 11,853, forward strand.
CCAAGGTTGAGTACAGCGGTGGTTGGGCGACGTACACGTGGCCGTTATTCACCATGTCCGTCATCTGACGGAAGAAGAACGTCAACAACAAGGTGCGAATGTGGCTCCCGTCGACGTCGGCGTCGGCCAGCAAGATGATCTTGTGGTAGCGAATCTTCGACAGGTCAAAGTCGGACTCAACGCCCGCACCAATGGCCGACACCAGCGCCTGAATCTCGGTGTTCTTCAAAATTTTGTCGCTGCGCGCCTTTTCAACGTTCAAGATCTTGCCGCGGATCGGCAAAATAGCCTGAAACTTCGGGTTACGGGCGTCCTTGGCGGAGCCTCCCGCGGAGTTCCCCTCCACGATGAACAGCTCGCACTCGCGAGGGTCATTCGACGAACAGTCCACGAGCTTTCCGGGTAGTCCCGCGCCGTCCAGAGCGCTCTTTCGTCGCGTTAGGTCGCGCGCCTGACGAGCCGCCAAGCGTGCGCGCTGCGCCTGAATAGCCTTGGCGACGATCTGCCCGCCTTCGCGCGGGTTTTCCTCGAGCCACTCCGCCAACTTCTCGTTGGTCGCGCGTTCCACGAGTGAACGAATCGACACGTTGCCGAGCTTGCCCTTGGTCTGTCCCTCGAACTGCGGTTCCGCCAGCTTTACCGAGACAATCGCCGTGAGACCCTCACGAATGTCCTCGCCGGCGAGGTTCTCGTCTTTCTCCTTGAGGAGATTGCGCTTGCGGGCGTAGCGATTGAGCACGTTGGTGATGGCCTTACGAAATCCCTCTTCGTGCATGCCACCCTCAATCGTGGAAATGCCGTTCGCGAAGGAGTGGATGCTCTCGTAGTAACCCGTGTTCCACTGAAAGGCAACTTCGACTTCTTGGGCCTCTTCGGCCTGCTCGTAGAAGCCCACCTTGCGAAAGAGCGACTCTTTTGAGTTATTGAGATGGCGCACGTAGTCGACGATGCCGCCGCTGTACTTGAAGGTTTCACGTACCTCACGACCGACCCGTTCGTCGGTGAAGCGAATCTCGAGACCTCGGTTAAGGAAGGCCATGATCTGTAGTCGCTCGAGAATGGTCTGCGCTCGAAAGTCCACGTCTTCGAAGATCGTCGGATCGGGGGTGAAGGTGACCGTCGTACCCGTACGGTCGCGCGGCGCCGTACCCGTGACGCGGAGCCCGCCGTCGGGTTTGCCCCCATCGTGAAACGTCATCTGGTAGTGGTCGCCGTTTCGATCGATTTCGAGTACTAACTCCTTCGAAAGCGCGTTCACTACCGACACACCAACGCCGTGAAGCCCACCCGACACCTTGTAGCCACTACCGCCGAATTTGCCTCCGGCGTGCAAAACCGTGAGAACAATTTCGGCGGCGCTCTTACCGGGATACTGCGGGTGTTCGTCGGTGGGGATACCGCGGCCGTCGTCCACGACACGACAGCTTCCGTTCGCGAGAATCGTTACGTCGATACGCGTGCAGAAACCCGCCATCGCTTCATCAACGGCGTTGTCGACCACCTCCCAAACCAGGTGGTGCAACCCAGCTGGACCGGTCGAACCGATGTACATACCTGGTCGAACCCGCACCGGTTCGAGGCCCTCGAGAACCGTGATGTCACTAGCGTCGTAACTTGCCGATCCCTTGTTCTTTTCGGCCACGGGGGTCCTTTCACTACAGAATTTTTGCGCGGCGACACGCTGGAAATGTCAAAGTTTTGACTGATTTATTCTACTCGACGCGGTGTCACGGCCAGCCTCTTGAAGGCGGCTCTTTGCCTCAAATTTCAGGGGTTTTCGAGGATCGAAGTTCGGTGCGCAGCGAACGTGGCGCACGCTCGTTGAGGTACGAAAAAATCGCGAGGAGCGCGGGGGCGTCTTCGCGTACTCGTTGCGCAAACGCACCCGACGGCACACTGATGACGAGTACGTCGCGATCGATACGTTCGGGTCGACAGTGCTGCGCGAGGAGTGGTTCGGCGTCACGTTCCCAGCGCTCGCGCAACTCGTCGATGAGACGTAAATCGACGCGCTTCATGCGTTGGGCGAGAGTATTCAACAACTCACCCAGTACGGCGGGTTCGCGTCGCGGGCGCGTCATACGTGTTGTCGACTGAGATCGACGACCACGGCGGGATTCATCGCGTGCGGTAAGGGCGACGCGGTCGTCACGAGCGTCTGGCCCGCGGGAAGTAGTTGCAAGAGACGATCACTGCGCGAAGGGTCAAGCTCACTAAAAACGTCGTCCAACAGGAGTAATGGGTCAACGCCGCGCCACTGTTGCACCAGTTGGTGTCCGCCCAATCGAAGAGCGAGGGCGACTGAACGTTGTTCGCCTTGGGAAGCTTGGCGACGAACGTCCCGTCCGTCAAGAGTTACGCGCACGTCGTCACGATGTGGGCCGATTGTCGTGAACCCGCGAAAAAGGTCGTCGCGCTCGTTCGCGGCCAGCGCGTCACGAAGGGGACCACGCCACGAACGTTCGTAGGAAAGCACCAAGTGCTCGGGTTGTTGTGCGAGTTCGCGGTATAACGCGTTCGCGAGGGGCCCGAGGCTCTCGAGAATCTTGACGCGCCACGTCACGAGTTCATCGGAGACTTCGGCGAAGTCGTTCGTCCAGACCTCAAACTCTTCGCGGTGGTGACTCACCGGGGCGCGACCTTCGAAGGAACGAAGTAGTGCATTGCGCTGCGCGAGTACGCGCGCGTGTCGCTCAACAACCTCACCGGTCGCGTGTTCGACGTCGGTCATAAGGGTCGTTACAAAGTTGCGTCGGTGTTCGGGACCACCACGTACCACGTCAATACCTTCGGGGGTAAACACCGTGAGTGGTAACACCGCGCCGAGGTCGGCTCGTGATGCGGGTCGTACACCATTGACCAACATTTTCTTGGTTGTGTTGCGCGCGTTTCTGGTGAGGGTGAGGTCTATTTGCACACGACGTTCGCGTTGGTACAAGACACCGTGGACCTCGGCGAGGGGAGCTGAGTTGCGAATTAAGTCACTCGCGGCCGTGGTGCGAAACGAGTTCGCTGTCGCCAGCGTTGCTACTGCCTCTAAAACCGAGGTTTTTCCGGTCCCATTGGCGGAAAGAAAAACAGTGACGGCGGTGGGGTCTGGTTCAATCCGGAGTTCCTCAAAGAGGCGAAAGTCGCGGAGCTGGAGCTCGTGGAGTCCCACCTAGCCCTCGAACTACTGCACGCGAACGGGCATCAAGAGGTAGCGGAACCGTAGATCCTCGACGCCGTGCACCATTGCGGGTCGCACGGAGTCGGACATCTCCAGAATGATCTCGTCACCTGGTACGGCCTCAATTCCGTCAATAAGAAAGTTCGGGTTGAACGCAATGGTGATCTCGTCACCCACGTAGTCGGCGTCGACGTTGTCCTCCACGTCACCAGCGTCGTGACTTTGCGTGCGAACGTCAACTCCCCGTTCGTGCATTGTTAAGCGCACCGAGGAGGTGGAGTCCTTGGCGAGAAGTTTGGCGCGCTTAAGTGAGGTCAGGAGCGTGTCTTTCGCCACGCGAAGTTGATTGGCGTAGCTCGCGGGAATCAACTGGAGGACCGATGGGTAGTTCCCGTCGATGAGTCGCGAGGCAATCGAGGTGTTGCCCACCACGAAACAGATCTCAGCGTCGGAGAGTGCGACCCCGATTTCGGCGTCGGCCGCGAGGGAACTGGCGGCGCGCTGAAGTTCTTGCAGAGCCCGAGCCGGCACGAGGAGATCTTGGGCGCCCCCGAGTCCCTTCACCCCCGGCACGTCGCGTACCGCAAGGCGGTACGAGTCCGTCGCGATGAGGCGCAGCTCCTCGTTATCGGTCGTAAACAA
>JANWIR010000022.1 GCA_025449805.1 Acidimicrobiales bacterium
CGTCACCGTTAACGACGAAGGTGGGTACGCCGAAGGCTTCGTAGCCCTCGAATTCACGGAACGTCGCGCCGATAACCGCGTGGGGTCGTCGCGCGTCCACGTCGCGGCGCACCGCCTCGAGGTCGACATTCGTGGTGGCGAGGGCCGCTTCGACGTCGGCCCAACTCTTGAGCGCGAGTCCCTGTTCGTGGCGACCTCGAAAGAGGGCTTCGTGCGCGTCGAGGAAGTGCTCGGGCTGCTGGTCGCGGATCGACACGCTGACCGCGAGCGCCAGGAGATCGGCGTCCTTTGACGGGTCGGCCCAGACGTCGGGGGCGCCCTCATCGCGGTATCCCTGACTCATCGTCCAGGGCGAGAATTCAATGGACAAATCGGCGCCGGCGCGTAGAGCGGCAACCGCGTGGAGGTGAATGTTCTTCGCGAACGGGCATCGGTAGTCGTAGGACAGTTTGAAGGATTGCACGTCACCAGTGTAAGGATTAGCGAATCACCACCGGCACCCCGGCCGCGCGACAGCGCTCTTGAAACGCGCAGAATCGACAGGCGCGCGCCGACGGCGTTGCCGGGAACTCACCGTCGTCGTAGTAGGTGGTGATGCGCTCCCAGGCTTGCTGGGCGCTCTGAACACGGGCGCGCACGACCACGTCACTCACGCGACGCTCCATGGTGGTTCCCTTAGCGACGTAGAGCAGGCGAATGGCCGCGGGTCGTTCGCCGAAGTGTGACTCGCACAGAGCGGCGTAGAGCTCGGTGTTGGCGAAAGTCAAGGAATCGTAACGACGATCGGGCACCGATCCGGTCTTGTAGTCGACGATGACCAGACTCCCTTCATCATCGCGATCGAGGCGATCGAGGATGCCGAGTAGGGGCGTACCCGCCACCTCGGCGTTGAGACGCAATTCGACGCCCTCGGGGTGAACGTGCCGGGGGTCTTCCATCACGAAGTAGACGTCCAAGATCTGCTCGCTTTCGGCGCGCAGTCGTTCGAGCATCGTTTCGTCTAATCCGAGGTCAGCGCGGACCTCGTCGGTGAGCACGCTCGCCTCAGCCTGATCGCGAAGAGCGCTCGCGCGCTCGCGCGTGCGTTCGCTGGCGTCGAGGGCAAAGAGCAGCTCCAAGATGGCGTGGACGTAGCGACCCTTGGTACTGGCGTACGAGGCGGGCTGGGGAATCCGATCGACCGACGCGTGTTGGTAGCGCCGGGGACAGGACTGAAAGTCACTGAGCCGCGAGGGGGAAAGGGCGACGGGGAGTGGTTGGGCGAAGGCCATAGTGGCACGCTAGGTCGGGGCTGTGACGTTGGGCGAACGCCGTCCGTCAGAATAGGAAGGTGAGCAATCCTTCCGTCTCGTCTGAAGCGAGGGTGCGTCGCGTCGAGACGTGGCGCGGGCTGCGCCGGGGCGATCCCGTGGCGGTCAACGTCGAGCGCGAGTACCGCGGCCAGTGGTCCTTCGTCGCTTTCGCGCGTAACGAGGTGACGGGTGAAGAGTGGGTCGAGGTGCGCGGTGGTCGCGCCGGTGAGTCGAAGGGTAGGGCCTTTCGCCCCGAAGTGATTTTTCCGCTAAGCGCGCGCCGAGGATCGCGTTTCGTCGGCCCGTCGTTCGTGGACGCGCCGCAGCTCGCGCTCGAAGAGCGCACGCCGCGCCGACGCCGGTAGAACTTCGCAACGGGGAATGTGTCTACGACGATGAGCCTTCATCGTCTCGTTGGCGTAGTCAGTTCGTGCAGTGGCGCTGGATCGAGTGCCCGACGGCGTCGGCGCTCGTCACGCCAGCGCGCTACTTAGCGTGGGGAAGATTGACGTCAAAAAAGATGCCGGCGAGGCGCACGACGAGACAGACCGTGGCAGCCATTGCGTACCACGCGAGTGAGAGTTCCTTTAGTGCAAAACCCAACACCACGAGACCCGACGCCATTAAGGACGGAATCGCGTAGAGACCGGCGCGTAGAACCTGGGGAACCTCATTGACGACTATGTCGCGCACGGCGCCGCCGAAGACTCCCGTCGCCATGCCGAGAAGTGCCGCGGGCAATAAACCGGAGTGGTGTATGAGCGAAACGTCGGCGCCGATCACGCTAAAGAGCGAGAGGCCAATGGCGTCAAGGATTTGGATTGGGTGGTGCAGCTTGAGCAGTGGTCGATGGGCGAGAAACGCGACGATCCCCGCGAGGAATACGGACGCTACGACGCGCCAATCAAAAATTGCGACCGCTGGTATTCCAAGAAATACGTCCCTGATCACGCCGCCGGAAAGGCCAACAATGCCCGAAAGCACGATGACGCCAAAGACGTCGAGATGCTTGCGAGCGCCGGCTAGTCCGCCGCTTAACCCGAAGACGAACGTGCCACACACGAAGATTCCCATCATTAATCGCCCGCCAATAATGGCGGTGATGTTGTAGTTGGCAAGTTCGCCGATCATGAGATCTGTCACGATGTCTCCGGACTTCGCGTCGTGAAAAGAAGTTACCTTCTCAAGGGAGGTGGTGAGTTTGAGGGCGACGTTCGTCGAAAGGGTTGGTCGGGTGGCTCTGTCGTACCTGGACGGTTTCGAACTAAGCAAAACCCAAACGAAGTGCGGCCGGCGAGTCTGGCGCGACCTCGGTCAAGAGATCCATGCGTGCGCGCGCTACTCGAGAACGGATAGTGCCAACGGGGCACTCGCACACCTGCGCCGCCTCAGCGTACGAAAAGCCCAGGACCTGGGTAAGGACAAGGGCGATTCGCCGTTCCGGACTGAGGTGACGAATGAGGTCCGCCAGTTCCAATCGTTGCCCGGCGTCGGGCAGTGCGGGCTCGTGCGCCGATAACGGGATTCGCGAGTGCCGGGCGCGACGTCGGGCGCATTCCTGAGCCTTGCGATTGGCAATCACGTAGAGCCACGTGCGAGCCGACGCCTCGGCGCGATAGAGCGACAGGGAACGCCAAGCGGCTATGAAAATTTCCTGCGCCACCTCGTCAGCCTCGGCGTCGCCCACAATTCTCCGGGAGAAGTTCCAAATCTCGGACTGCATGTGACGAACAAACTTTTCGAACGAGTCGACGTTTCCGGCGCGAGCCTCGAGCAACCACGCGCTGAGATTGTCCACCGCACGAATCTACCAATCCGTCAAATCAAGCCGTCCGGGAGAAGTGAAAGAACCGGGAACTTTTAGGGTCAAACGTCGCACTACCTATTACGACCGCCAACCTCGGTCCTTTTCAAGGAGTGTGACTCTCAATGCCGGGAATGGGTTCGAACTTACGTATCGACGATCCGACGATTGTGTCGGCGTTTCGAACGGCCCTGGTCCATCAGGGCATAATCCTCTTGATCATTGCGGGCATTTTTCTCATTGCCTTCAACGTGCTCAATGTCGTGAGCTACCGGCGTGGCGACGCGCACGCAGACGCGGCGGCGGTAGGCGCCACCGTCATCGAGGCGCCGGGGCGTCGAATTTTGCGTTACGGCTTTGGCTCGTTGTGGATTCTCGACGGTCTGTTGCAGGGGCAACACTCGATGCCCTTGGGTATGACGGCGAACGTGATCACGCCCTCGGCCCAGGGATCGCCGCAATGGGTCCAACACTTAGTTGGTCTGGGCGTCTCCATTTGGAACTTTCACCCCGTGACGGCGGCGGCGGCGACGGTCTGGATCCAGCTGGGTATTGGTGTTCTCCTCCTCGTCGCTCCTCGTGGTCGGTGGTCTCAATTGGCCGCCCTGGTGAGCGTCGGCTGGGGTCTGTTGGTGTGGAGTTTCGGGGAAAGTTTCGGCGGCATCTTCGCCTCGGGCTCATCGTGGCTCTTTGGAGAGCCCGGGGCGGCTCTGTTCTACGTGGGCGCGGGTCTGCTGCTGGCGTTACCCGACCGAAATTGGTCAACGCCACAGCTTGGCCGGCGCGTATTGCGGATAATGGGAACCTTCTTCGTCATCATGGGCGTTATTCAGGCCCTGCCGGGCAATGGTTTTTGGCAGGGGCGAGTTGGCACGAATCCCCTCGCGGGCAATCTGGTGACGATGACCAGTTCGATGTCGCAAACGCCGCAGCCCCACCTCTTCGTGACGTGGATCAATTGGTTTACGGCACTCGATTCAGCCCACGGATGGGCGGTCAATCTCTTGGTCGTGCTAGCCCTCATCTCGATTGGCATCGCGCTGTGGTCAAGGCGACCATCGGTGAATAAATATGGTGTTCTTGCCGCCGACGTGCTGTGCCTCGCGGTGTGGGTGTTAGTGCAAGATTTTGGATTTTTCGGTGGTGTGGGAACCGATCCCAATAGCATGATTCCCATTGCCCTCGTGGTGAGCGCCGGCTTCGTGGCTACCGTTCGATTTCCGGGTCCCGTGGTGTTGACGACGCCCGAGGGGGCGCCAACACCAACCGTGTCGACCCCGTGGTACGCGACGACGCCAACGCTCGCCAAGGTCTTTGGTGCGCTCACGGCTAGCGCCATGGTGCTCGTTGGCGCGGTGCCCATGGTGGCCGCGTCAGTGAACTCAACCGCGGACCCGATTATCGCTCAGTCCATTGACGGTTCACCCGGGGTGGTCAACCGACCGGCGCCCGCCTTCACGCTGCAAGACGCGACGGGCAAAACGGTGAGTCTGGCCAGCTTTCGGGGCAAAGTCGTAGCTTTGACCTTCCTTGATCCCGTGTGCGTTACCGACTGCCCGCTGCTAGCGCAAGAGTTCAACGCCGCCAACCGGATGCTCGGCGGAAGTGCCAAGAACGTTGATTTTGTTGCGGTCGTGGCCAACCCCTTGTACTTAAATCGCTCGTATCTGCAATCGTTTAATCGCCAAGAAGGACTTCAAAATGTGCGCAATTGGTACTACTTGACGGGATCGTTGACGAGTCTCAGCGCCATTTGGCGTAACTACGGTGTGCAGATCGTCAATTCACCGACGGGCGCGATGGTTGGACACAACGATGTCGCCTACGTGATTGACCGCTCGGGCCGCGAGCGTTACATCGTGAACGCGAATCCGGGAACTGGGCAAAGTTTTGAGACCTCATCGTTGGCCGGCGTGCTCGACGGTTACATCAAGAGCGTGCTCTCATGACAATGCGTCACGCACGCCAACAGCGTCGTTCCCGGTTGCGGTGGTTCGCGGCGGGACTCGCGAGCACGCTAGTGATTGCTCCGTTGGGCGCGGGCGCCGCGTCGAGCCCGGAGAACATTCACGTTGGAATGGCCACCTCGTTTTCGAATTCGTCAGCGCAGTGGGCCGTCATTCCGATGGGGCACCTCCGTGACACGTCGAACACGTTCTGGCAGCTAATGGTCAGACCCTTCGGACAGTCGAGGTGGAGTGACGCCACCAATTTTGGTGTGGCAACCAATGGAGGATTGAGTATTGCGTCGCCGGGCGACGATTCGCTCACCGTCGGGACCCACGCCTCTCACCTGTTGCGATTCTCCTCGCTGGCCCAGACGAGGACCTCCGGACTGACGTGGCGTTCGGTCCCTCCCGTGCCGTCGCTCGCCAACGTCGCCAGTGCGCTCGCGCAATCGCAAGACGGCAGCGAGCTCGCGCTCATTGGAAAGGCCGGGACGGCGTCGGTCTTAGCGGGTAACTCGCACGCGTCGACCTGGCGAACGCTGACAACGACGCGTTCCTTCGCGTCCCAATCGGTTGCCCGCAGTTGTCAGCCGCTCGCGCTCACTGCCGTCGGCGAGTCGAGCGCGGGCGCGCTGCTGGGCGCGCGCTGCTCGTACGACGGCGTTGTTGGCCTCTACGCGTACGAACACAACGGGTGGCGAGCGCTGCGGGTGCCGGTACCGACTTCGTTGCGCGCCCGTCAATTCTCGGTCGTCGCCACCGAAAATGAACGCGGCACGTCCTGGCTCCTGCTCGCAGCGACCTCGGGGCACGGCGCACAGTTGGTCGCCGCTTGGTCAAACGCGCCGCTCGCGGGCTGGCACGTCATTGTGGGGCCACGTCTCGGACGTTCGACCGAGGTCCAATCCATTGGTTCCAATGGCGCGGGGCTCTTCGCCCTCTGGGGTACTGGATCAGGCGAACGAGCAAGTCAAGTCGGACTATCGGGATGGCGTTCGGTTCCTCCGCCACCGCCGGGTACCCAAACACTGTCGTACGGACCGGGGAATTCAGTGCAGGCGTTAACGGTGCGCAATACGCTTTTGCGGGTGTTTACGTTAACGAGTACGAATCAGTGGCACGGTGATCAACGCATGAGCGTGCCGCTGCAGTTTGGATCGTCCCAATGACGCGAAGTGACTCTGACACGAACGTAGGAATGAACCTATGAGCTATTTATCGAAGTGGTCGTACGACCCATTTATCGTGGTCGTCGCGATCATGGTGTTGGTCCACGAAATTGGGTTGCGGAATCTTTCTCGTCGCTCCCGCAGTGAGCGGACACGCCAGCGACGAGTTCGCTCGTACTATTTCTACGCGGGTCTCGCCGTCCTGCTCCTTGCCGTGATTTCGCCAATCGACTACTGGGCCAGCGATTACTTCTTCGTGCACATGATCGAGCACATCCTCATCATGTTCTACGCGCCGATGTTGGTCGTCGCGGGAGCGCCGTGGCTCGTCTTCGTTCACGCTTTGCCGGTGCGACAGCGACGAAGCCTCTTGCGTGCATTATTGCTCAGCAAGGTCACGGCACCACTACGAGCGGTGGGCAGATTTCTTTCGAGTGGCTGGTTCGCCGTGCTTTTCTTCAATGTGGTGATGCTCGTGTGGCACATTCCGTCACTCTTTAATCTTTCCGAAAGCAATCAGTTCATTCACATTTGGATCATGCACGCGAGCTTCTTCGTATCTGGTGTGCTCTTCTGGCTTCAAATAATTCCGTCGTATCCGGTGAAGATGAAGCTGAGGCTGACCCAACAGGTGGGCGCAATTTTGGTGACGAACGTCACGATGATCTTTTTGGCCATGTCGATGAGTATTTTGACGGCTCATTCTTGGTACGCCACCTATAGCAATATCCCCGGCATTAGCTTCTCGCCGTTCGCGGATCAACAGATTGGTGCGGCAATTCTCTGGGTGTGTGGCGACTTCTGGGCCCTCCCGATACTGATCGTTCTGATTCGGCGAATTATCGAAAAAGAAGGCAGCGTGGGCATGGCGTTTGAACGCATGGTGCACCGCAACGACCCCTTCGCCGTTGACGTGCCCGATCCCGTGTGAGAATCGAGAGAGCTATGCGTGATGACGATCGTGCCGGTTCGGCGAGTGGCGCTGGATTATCGTGCTCGCCCACGCGCGAGCTACTGTCCGCCCAACTCGACGGTGAAGTGACGTCGCACGAGGCGACGCTGATTCGCCAGCACTTGGCGAATTGCGTCAAATGTCGATACTTTCAAGCCGACATCGTGAAGGCCTCGGTGGCGTTGCACGCAGGTGCGCGCGACACGGGGCCGGACGTGGCCAGTGTCGTCATGGGCGTAATTCGAGGCTCTTCCACGAAACGCGTCAGCGCAGCGACGAGTACGGGCCCACCGCCTCGACGACGTCTGACGAAGATTCGAATGGCGACGCCAGTGGTGGCACTCGCGATTCTCACCCCCGCGTACCTTGCGGGCGCCGTGGGTCACGTGCACGTGACGCCTTCGCACCCGACGCCTTGCGTGCAACTGCTACACGCTCACGACGGCAAGCGCTCCTAGCATCGGCCCTTCGTCGCCGCGTGACCGAAACCTCGCGTGACGAATTAGGTGCCTCAGGCACCGTCACAGTGTCGGCTCGCGGTCATCAGTGGTGAAAAGCGCTCACTCGAACGTGCCCGCAAACCTTCATGATTAAGGGAAAACCGTTGGAGCGGGTGACGGGAATCGAACCCGCATAGCCAGCTTGGAAGGCTGGAGCTCTAGCCATTGAGCTACACCCGCAGTTACGCGAACACCCATTCTACGTCACTCCGTTAGCGTGGCGTAGTGGACCAGTCGCTCTACGACCAAGTGGGGGGCGAGCCGTTTTTCACCGAATTGGTGGAGCGTTTCTACGACGCGGTGGCATTTGATGAGTTGCTGCGCCCGATGTACCCAAGTGATCTCACGGACGCGAAGCGACATCTGGTGCTCTTTCTCGTGCAGTACTGGGGTGGTCCACGCACCTACGAGGTCGAGCGCGGTCACCCGCGACTTCGCCAGCGTCACGCCCCCTTTCGCGTGACCAAGCGCGCGCGCGACGCGTGGCTGAACGCCATGACGGGCGCCTTAAACGCGTCGCGCGACGTCTTAAGTGACGAGCAGTACGACGAACTTCTGGCCTATTTCACGATGGCCGCCCACCAACTTCGCAACGTCTAGCCAGCCGTCACCGCGACCGGAGGCGTGACCGCGAAGGTACCGTCACGGGAAATTCACGCGCCGGTGCACGACGGGCGCGGCTAACGCTCCTTACGCTAGAGCTATGGCGATGAAGTGGCGCGACGACGAGACGGCGGTCATCGCCGTAACCCCCGTCGCCGAAGGCCTCGTCCGGCCGTTGATCGCTCTCGTGCTCGTCGTCGCGGCGATTGTTGAAGGCGCGTCACGCGTTCATTTCGTACACGACCACGCGTCGTGGTTCGCTCTCGTGCTCGGCGGGCCAATTCTGGTGGTACTCCTGACGCGCACCTGGCGATGGCGCTCGCACAAAGTGCACGTGAGCACCCAGCGCGTCATTCTCGAGGGGGGCGTTTTGCGACATTGGCGCACGTCGATCGAACTTCGTGACGTCCTCGCGACACGCGTCGATCAAGGGATCAGCGAGCGCCTGACGCGCCGCGGGGTCGTGGTGCTCGAAACAGGCCTCGGACCAATCATCACGCGGCGCGTGCGCCATCCCGAAGCACTCTGTCGCTTTATTGACGCGGAGCGAAACCACGTCGAACCCGCCGTCCCCTACGACACGGTCTTTGGTTTTGACGGATCGCGCGACCAGTGGATTCCGCCGCGTAGTCGCCTGTCGCGCCCCACCGGCAACGACTGAC
>JANWIR010000023.1 GCA_025449805.1 Acidimicrobiales bacterium
CGCGCCGGCGTCAAACTTCTCACTGACTGACCAGCACGGACGTCCGTGGCGTCTTCACGACTACCGGGGCCACGTCGTGGTCGTCACCTTTTTTGACGTCGCCTGTCAGGACGTGTGCCCGGTCCTCGGTGCGGAAATTCGTGCCGCCGACGCTCAATTGCGCACCCAGCACATCAGCGCGACGTTCGCTGTCGTGAACACCAATCCCTACATAAACAGCGTTCACCCCAACCCGCCGGCCTTAGCCGACACCGGTCTGTCGGGTCTGTCGAACGTGTACTTCCTCAACGGATCGTTGAGTGACCTCAATCCGGTCTGGACGTCGTACGGCGTGCAAATACGGGTCGCGCCATCGGGGCGCGTCGCTCACAACAACGTCCTCTACTTCGTTACCCCTAAGGGCAGCCTGGCCGCGCTGGCCGTTCCCTTCGGCAACGAGAATCACTCGGGTCGCTTCGTCTTGTCGCAATCCGTTATCCATCGATTCGCGCAAGGAATAGCTCAGGTGGTCACTAGTCTGAGTCACGCATGAGTGACAACCCTCTCTTCCAGGAAAGCGAATACGATCCGGCCACGATGCCGACCTCGACGCTTAGTTCGATGAAGGCCGTGTGGTACAAACGCCCCTGGTTCCTCATCACGGCCGTCATTGTGGTCGTCGTGGTCGCTTCGGTCATTTCCGACCTTCCGCACCCGTTATCGAACGCCCAGGATGTACAGTCCCAGCGCGACAGCGTGAAGGGCATCAACGTTGAACTTCGCGCCTGTGACTACGCGTTGAACGAGGCCGAAAACTTCTATCGTGAGGCCTACAAGGGTCCAGTGCCGTCCGACCACGCCAAAATTATCAAGAACTACCTGATCCAGGACGTGAACACCTGCTCGGGTGCCAGTGGTCAGTCGGACCTGCTCGTTAGCTCAATTCAAGTTGTCCCGACCGCAGCGGGCAAACACGTGGAGCAGATGCAGTACTACGCCGCCACGTGGGTGACCGTCGACGCGTATCACGTGCTCCTCGATATCCAAACCTTCATGAAAACGCCGCACGACAGAAGGAATCTGACCGATCTCGCCTACTACGAGGGACAACTCAGGAAGAATCGCGGCCTGGCGCGCGCCCAGATTGACGACGCCAGTCGAATCCTGGGCGCGAAGATTCCTTACCCCAAACTTCCAGTCCTGACGCCACTCCCCGGTACCTAAATCGCGAGCGTGATCAGGGCGCTAGAAATCGCGCGAACCAAAGAATCCCCGGCTCCGCTCTTCGCGCACCAGTTGATCAAGCTCGTCGCCGAGATCTTCCTCATTTCGCAGCCACTGCGCCAAGTTCCAAAACGCAACGGATAGGAAGACCGCGGCCGACGTCAACCAAATAACGGCCGAACTCAGCTGCTGATCCGCGGTCTGCGAGAGCCCTCGACCCGCAACGTAATGAAATGCCACGTACCACGATGAGTGCGACATTCCGTAGACGTAGGCCACAATCCACACGGCCCACATCTCCACGGCCGCGATACCAATGCGCACGGGTCGCGGCGCACGCGGACGTAGTGGTGGCGATTCAACGAGGTCACTAAAGAGCGCGACTCCCGCGACGAGCAGTGACAGCGCTTCGATGCCGACCAGCCAGGGGTGGCGGACCAAACCATCGGCCACGGGCGCAATTCGCCACACGAACGTCAACAGGCCAAAAACAAAAGCTTCCAGCACGACGTAGCGCCGCCCCGAAATCGAGGAGCGTCGGAGCTGTCGTCGGTCCACCCAACGCAATCGTAGGGGCGAGACTCGTTCACCTGATTCGGCAATTGCGTACGTTTGACGCGAAGCCAAGCCCATACGATCCCACGGCGCACCCACTGTGATAAGCGCGGGCACCAAGAAAGCGAAGACACAGAACTGCAACGCTTGGAGATACTCGTAACGACGGGCCAAAGGACCCAACAGTGGCACCAAAAAAGCCACCAGCAACACCACGCCTAAAACGGCGGAAGCGCTCCGGAGGGGGCGGACCCATTCTCCGGAGCGCTTAGCCTGCACTTCCAAATCTGTCACTCTGAAGGGTGCCGCTGGAAAAAGCCCCAGAGAACTACACCGAAGAGGACGCCCAGCAAGACGACCAGCGTCTGTATCTGGGGACCAATAAAATTGTCGACTCCCTGCATCGTCACCACCTCATCTCGTTAAGACTTTTTTACTACAGAACGTAGAACATCAAGAGGAACAGCGTCCCTACCAAGAACGCGAAACCTTGGAAGTAGGTCATCGCCGCCACGTTGGCACGAAACGACCTGGCCTCGGATGTCTTAGCGAGAATCGCGTCCGCACCAAACTCGCGCTTCAGTGCGTGTGCCCGGGCGACCGTCGTCTCCACCCAGTACGTCGTCGCGAAAAGAGTGACCGCGTTCATGACACCAAAGCCAATGAAGGTGGACGCGTAACCACTTGATCCGGGGTAAAAGGGCAGTGCGACGAACTCCCACAGCTGCAGGAACAACGCCAGCAGACCGATTCCAACGGCCGTCCAGCCCGCGACCAGCCAGTCAGCGACTTGGCCCTTGCGCAGTCGGGACTGGCCAAAGATTGCCAACAGCGACATCACCGCGACGCAGGCATAAATGGCCCAGCCGTACTGCGTCGGTGCGGTCACGTGATTCGGCCGCCATTCCATCGAGTAGTTACTCGAGCGCAGGTAGAAGTACGCGAACGCGAGCGACGCAACCATGAAGGTATACATTCCAATGAACAGGCGTCCGCCCGTCCATATGGAACCGATGTGCGCGCGGAGTTCAAACTCCACCTCTTCAGGCGTGGTGCTCATCACGCCTGGCTTGTTGTAAGTGTCAGTCATTCGGTCGTTTCCCCTTAACTAAGCCGGATTACCGGTTGACGAACTAACCCCACTCAGGTCAGCCAGTGCCGTGGCACCAGGCTCACCGTAGTGATACGGGTCAGTCATGATGACCGGAATGCGGTCGAAATTGTGCACGGGCACCGGCGTCGCCGTCTGCCATTCGAGTCCGAGGGAGTCCCACGGGTTCGCGGGCGCCTTTTCTGGCTTGATAAACCACGAGTACGCCAGGTTCCAGGCGAAGATCAGGAACGAAATTCCCAGAATGAAGGCACTGATTGACGAGAAGTCATTCAGACCTTGGAGGTTCTTCGCGTAGGTGTACACACGACGTGGCTGACCCAAGAGTCCAATGATGAACATCGGGAAGAACGTCAAGTTGAAGAACACGAACATCAGCCAGAACTGCCAGAGTCCGATCTTCTTGTTGAGCATCAATCCGGTCATCTTGGGCAACCAGTAGTAGAGACCCGCCATGAAGGCGAACAGCAAGCCACCCATAATCGTGTAGTGGAAGTGCGAAAGCACGAAGAATCCACCGTGGACCGTCACGTTGACCGGGACGTCCGAAAGGAAGACGCCCGTCAGACCACCAATGAGGAAGTTAAAGAACAGCGCCAACGAGAACAGCATTGGCAACTCGTAGCGAATCTTCGCCTTGTAGAGCGTTCCCATACCAACCAAGAAGATGAATCCCGTCGGAATCGAAATGAGCTCCGTGGTGAGCATGAACAAAGGCCGCATATCCGGGTTGATGCCACTCTGGAAAATGTGGTGCTGCCACACGAAGAATGACAACAACGCCACGCCAATCATTCCCGCCGCGCCGACCTTCTGCGCGAAGAGCGGCTTACGACAGAACACCGGGAGAATCTCCGCGACGATGCCGAACGCCGGGAGCGCCATGATGTACACCTCAGGGTGCCCGAAGAACCAGAAGAGGTTCTCCCACAGATACGAACTACCACCGTGTTCCGCAACGTAGAACGCGGTCTGGTCGACGCGGTCCAAAATACCGAACAGGCCAGCGGAGAAGAGCACCGGCGTCGCCAGCGTCAAAAGCGCTGCCGTCGCCAAGATCGACCACACAAAGATCGGCACACGACCCCAGGTCATGCCCGGCGCTCGGTAGTTAATGATGGTCACGGCGATGTTGAAACCCGCCGCCATCATGCCCAAACCAATAACCGCGAAACCGAAGAGGTAGGAGATCATGCCCGGACCGGCCTGGTTCTGCAACGGCGCGTAACCCGTCCAACCAGTCGGGAAGCCGCCGTAGGGCAGGGCCGAGAAGATCACCATGTATCCCGCGGTGAAGATCCAGAAACTGAAGGCTTCAATACGCGGGAACGCCATACGACGTGAACCGATCATCAAGGGAATCAAGTAGTTACCTAGAGGTCCTACGACGATTGACGTCGCCATCATCATCATGATGGTGCCGTGCTCGCTCACGATTTCGATATACGTGCTGGGCGCGAAGATGTGCGTCGTCGGATTCAACAATTCAGTACGAATCGCCATCGCGAGGAGCCCACCGGTGAACAAGAACAAACACACGCCGATCACGTACTGCAGTCCCACGGTCTTGTGGTCCGTGCTGTAGCGGAAGTACTTACTGAAACCCTCAACGTCGGGGGTCTTTTCGGTGCCACTGCGGCCGGCAATCTTGGCGAGGGGGTAGTTCAATGCCCCAATCCCCAGCAACCATCCGACTACTCCAAAGAGCAGACCGAAGAAGTTTGCTAGGTCATTGACACCACTATTCACCACCGGCGTGTAGTTGCCCGCAATGTGGTTACCCAGCCAGTGCCCGAAGAGGTAGCCCAGGATCGCCGCGATAAGTGCCGTTCCCAGGTGCTGACTAAACCAGCCCCCTCGGCGCACGGCCCCGCTCGTCGACGGTGGTGTCGCCACCACGTCAGTTGGTCGTTCAGCGCTAATTGTCATCGCGCGCTCTCCCCTTCTTCTAAGAATTCATTCAGATTCGTACTGATGTTCATGGCAAAAACCTGTCTCACGAGGCCGGCTGCTTGGCGCCGTACGTCAGCGAGCTGTTGTAGGGCGTAACGGTGCCGTCTGGGTAGAGACCACCCGCGGCTCCGTTCGCGTCAGGGGCGTAGGTGTACGCGAAGGGCGGGAGCAACTTCGTGTTCGCCGCGTTTGCCATTTCCGTCTGCTGCGCCCATTGCATGAACGCACCTTGGGAGACGACCTTGCCGTAGTTGTACATCGAACCGTGCCAAATACCGCACAGTTCACTGCAACGGACCACGAATTGACCTGGGCCCTTGGTCTCGGTAAAGGCCACGTTGTTCACGCCTTGGTTGGCGTCGGCCTTAATACTCAGCTGGTAGGCCCAGAAGCTGTGGATCACGTCAAGCGAAGTGACGTTAAAGGCAACCGACGTGTTCGCGGGCAAAATCAGGTCAGGAGACTCAAAGCCACCGAACGTCGGATAGCGATACGTGAACTTCCACTGCTGAGCAATGACTTGGACCGGCAGCACCGCGTTCGTACCCGGCGCCCAGGTGGCCTTTCCGGCAAGCGCCGCCGTTTCGGCCTTCGCGGCGCCAGTGGGCATCCACACGGGGTTCGGGCCCTCACCACCACCCGAACCGTGGTCCACAATTAGAGCGACCGTGCCAAAGGCTGCCGCGGCGAGAACCGCAACGCTGGTGATCGAAATCCACAGCACCTGCGTACGTCGATTGCTGGCTGCGGCCGGTCCTCCGACCGGCTCAGGACCTCCGCGCTTCGCGCTCCAGACTCGCAGCGAGTAGGCCAGGTACACCCACACGCCGAGTAGCACAGGCAACGCCACCAGCATCAAGATGTTGAAGTCCATTTGGTTATTTTTGGCGGCCTCGGTGAGGCGGCCCGGCGGTACGTGGGGACCGACGGCGAACCAGTAGACCAAGTCGGCGACTACCGCGATCACGGCCCACGCACTACCCATGCGACGCAAGTGATTTACTTCACCATTTTTCATTGAGTTCTCCGTCATGATTAAGCGACCACGTCCAGGAATCCGCCCATGTAGTTCTGCGTCGACATTCCGTAACCGTTTCCGTACAAGGACGAAAGTCCACAGGGCACGAAGCACTGCCAGTGATACTCACCAGCCTGCTTGGGCGTCTTGAAGGTAAAGGTAATGGTGTTGTGAGGGCTACCCAAGTGGCAGGGCCCCGACGCGCAAATGTTGCCACTCGTGCCAACGAGCGGCACACTGATGCCCAATTCGGGCACCGTGAACGTGTGGCCGACGCCGCTACCGGTGTAGGAGTTGAATAGTGAGTAGGACTTTCCGTTCAATTGTGCGTTCGAAACGCCTTGAACCTGACCCCACTCTTGGTTACGTAAGGGGCTACCCGAGTCGTACTGCAAAACCGTCATGTGAATCGTCGTGTTCGCCGGGAGCTGCCAGGTCGTGTCGTGCACCCACTGGCCCGTCGTCGGATTCTTCACCAAGTACGAAACCCAACTGGGGTGGGGGCCGTAGCCAATGGCGCCATCGGTCTGCACTGTGATGTCAACAGACTGGCCCATAGCTTGAGTCTTCGTAAAGTCAGTGACACCACCGGGGGTTCCGGGCGTCAACAGCGTCGACACCGCCCACACCACGAGTGCAACCGCAACTACGAAGAGCCCGAGGACCGAAGCCACTCTTCCTCTCATGGTCATACATCACTCCTTGCGATTCGGCGTTCCCTTTGAAACTCCGTTACGAGAGTAATTGGTTTGGTCTGTAATCTTCGACTTAGTGAACGGCCAAACTAAGAAGATTCTTGGAATCCACGCCGGCCTCACGCTGGCTGAGTTGCTGTGCGCGAGTGCGTTCATCGTCGAGATCCGTCGAGCGATGGGTGGGAACGCGCTTTCATGGGCGTACGTCTTCGAATGGCCGATTCTGGGGCTGTACGGGGTCTACGTGTGGCGAAAACTACTGGCCGAGGAGCGTGGTGAGCGCCACGGAATAGCAGCGAATCCCGTGGTGGACCCGGACGTAGAGGCCTCGCGAGCCGCCTATAACGCGTACCTCACTCGCGTTCACGAGTCTCAGGCGCCCACGGGCACAACCATTCCGCACGAGCAGCCCGACGCGCCCTAGTTCACGCGCCATCGCACCTTCGCGCGACGAAGGTGGCGTTCAGGCGTGAAGAAAAGGGATGCAACCAGCCAATACACCGTTGACGAAGCTCGGTGAATCATCCGTCGAGTAGGTCTTCGCGAGTTCGACGGCCTCGTCGAGCACGACCGCCACGGGGGGCGCGTCGTCGAGCAGTAATTCGCTGATCGCGAGGGTCATTATGAGCCGATCGAGCAGCGCGATTCGCTCCAGAGCCCACTGGTGCGACTGTTGCGAAATCAGTTCTTCGGCGCGGTTCCGATGCTCTTCGACCGCACGAAGCAGCGTCGTGACGTAGGGATCCGGGGCCATTGCCTGTTCCGTCACGACGATCGTCGACGGGCGCTCCTTCATGCTCGATTCGTACAACAACTCGAGCGCGCGCTGACGGGCCTGGCGACGCGCGTGGCCGAGCTCGCTCACCCTAGGCCCGGGTCATGTATTCGCCGCTTCGAGTGTCGACTTTTATAGTCTCACCAGGTCCAACAAAGAGGGGAACCTGCACCACGAAGCCGGTCTCGAGAGTGGCGGGCTTGCGCGCACCCGACACGCGGTCACCCTGAACACCCGGTTCGGTTTCGCTAATCGTGAGTTCGACCGACGCCGGCAGTTCGACACCAATGATCTCGTCGTCGTGGAGAATCAACATGGCCTTACCGGTCTCTTTTAAGAAGTTGACAGCGTCTCCGAGGCTCTTCGACGAGACCGGGACTTGGTCGTAGTTGACCTGGTCCATGAAGATGTAGTCGTCGCCGTCGCGGTAGAGGTACTGGGTATCGCGCTTGTCAATAATCGCCTGCTCCAGGCGCTCATCGGCCCGGTAGGTGCGCTCGATAACGGCGCCGGTTCGGGCATTGCGAAGTTTGGTGCGAACGAACGCGCCGCCCTTACCGGGCTTGACGTGTTGAAACTCAATGACAGTGAACAGAGCGTCGTCGACCTTGAGGGTGATGCCGTTCTTGATATCTGACGTATTAATGGCGGCCATGTGCCGGAAAACCTTTCGCGTTTGGTGCGTGGGCCAGTCTAGGCAACGCCCGGCGACGGCGCCGACGTGTCGCGCAGCGCGAGAACGGCCTCGAAGGCGAGGTCGTAACTTAACGCCCGAAATCCCGCGATTGACCCGTTAACCACGCTCGCCAGCGTGCTGACGTGGCGAAAGTCCTCGCGCGCCAAGGGATTGGAGAGGTGGACCTCAATCTTGATCCCCGGGAAGTTCACGAGGGCGTCGCGTAGTGACCAGGAGTAGTGGGTCAGGGCGCCGGCGTTAATAACGATCGCGAGGGCTTCGTCCTGCCGCGCCTCGTGAATTGCTTCGACGAGATCACCTTCGAAGTTCGATTGACGATGCACGACCGTGCAGCCGGCCGCACTCGAGCGGGCGCTAAAGCGCGCCACGTGCTGGCTCAGCGTGGTATCGCCGTAGACGGCGGGCTCACGAACACCCAATTCGTCGAGATTGGGTCCCGACAGCAGAAATATGACGTTACTCACGACTCTCCTCGGAATTGCTCGAGCTCGTGGCGCACGAGCTCCGTGTCGACGCCACGCACGACACTAAACCCCTCGGGGCCGGCGAGCACGAAGGTCAGGTCGTGGTGAGCCTTCTTATCGTGTTTCATTGCTTCGAGAAGGTCCAGCGTGTCGTAGTGATCCGGAACCCGCGTGGGCAGGTTGACACTCGCGAGCATCTCATCGTGGACCGCAACGCCCGCGTCGTTGAGGCGCCCCAGCGCGCGCGCCAGTCGTGCGGCGAACGCGAGGCCAATGGCGACGGCTTCGCCGTGGCGTAAATCGTCACGCCCCTGGGCAATTGACGCGCGCTCCAGTGCGTGGGCGAGCGTGTGACCGTAGTTCAACAGAGCGCGCGTCGAACCTTCGCGTTCGTCGCCCGATACGACCCGGGCCTTCAGCGCAATTGCCAGTTCGACTTGCGCGTCAAAACTCATTGAACGCAGTCCTTCGCCGTCGAGTCCTTCAAGGAGTGCACACTTCACGACCTCCCCCATACCCGCGCGAAAGTCGCGCGGGGGGAGCGTCTCGAGTACGTCGAGGTCACACACCACGGCAATCGGCTGATGAAAGGCGCCGAGCAGGTTCTTGCCCGCGGCGAGATTAACTCCGGTTTTTCCGCCGATCGCGGCGTCCACTTGACCCGCGACGGACGTCGCGACGTTCACGAAATCAATGCCGCGCAAGTACGACGCCGCGGCGAATCCGGCCAGGTCGGTGATGGCCCCTCCCCCGATAGCGACGACGAGGTCGTCGCGCGACAGTCCTCGTTGGGCGAGCGTCTCGACCAATTCGACGAACGTGGCGGGCGTCTTGGCGCGTTCGCCGTCAGGAACTTCGACCACGTCAGCCTCTACACCCGTCACGAAGTCAAACCACGGCAGTACGCGAAGTTGGGGCGAAGTCACGATGACGGCGCGCTGGGCACGCGGCGCGCGATCACGAATGATCGATTCCAGCAACGCGCGAGTGCCGTGGCCGACGTGCACCTCGTACCCGCGCGCGTCCAAGTCAACGCGGAACTTCATGACTCCGTCGCTTCTATGGTGGCGGCGACGCGCGCCACGACGTCCGCCAACTCGCCCGTGGAGTCCACGCGGTGGCGCGAGACCTCCTCGTACCAAGGACTTCGTTGCGCGCGA
>JANWIR010000024.1 GCA_025449805.1 Acidimicrobiales bacterium
TCAAGCCAAAATCCACGTCGTTCTGCCACGTTGTCGCTTCCTCGAGCGAGTTCGCGACCATCACCGCGAGCACCGGACCGAACCATTCATTGCGGTGTGCCCACGACCCCGGCGCCACACCCAGACGGACCCCGGGTCGCCACCGGTAACCCGCGTCATCGAGTCGTCGTGGTTCGACGAGCCAGGACTCACCCGGGTCGAGCTCGCCGAGGGCTCGACGCAACGCCGCCTCGGGTGGACGAATAAGTGGGGGCACCACCGAGGTGAGCACTGTGGCGGGGCCCACCGCGAGGCTCTCCACGGCGTCGCGAAGTTGTCGCAAGAAAGCGCCGTCGGTCAGCACCGCGCGCTCCACGATGACCAAACTGGCGGCCGAGCACTTCTGACCGGCGTGCGAGAAGGCCGAGTCGACGACGTCTTTCACCGCCGCGTCGACGTCGGCGCTGGCCGTGACGACGATGGCGTTCTTGCCACTCGTTTCGGCGAGGAGATTCATATCGTCGCGCCACGAGGTGAACAGTTCCGCGGTCGCGATCGAACCGGTCAACACCACGGCGCTGGTTCGCGGGTCACTCACGAGCGCTCGACCCACGTCGTCGTCGCGCGTTGGTAGCCACTGCACCAAGTCCCGCGCCACGCCGGCCCGCCAGAGCTGTTGCACCAACGTCCAGGCCACCGCCACCGTCTCCGGCGCGGGCTTTACGATGACGGCGTTCCCGGCCGCCAACGCCGCGAGAATCCCACCCGCGGGAATCGCGTACGGGAAGTTCCACGGTGGCACGACGACCACGACGCCCAGTGGTGTTGCGTGCGGGTCGTCGGTGGCGTGGTCGCCGTAGAAACGCGCGAAGTCCACCCCTTCGCTGACTTCGGCGTTCGCCTCGTGCTGACTTTTTCCCGCGTCGCGCGCCATCGTGGCGGCGACCACGGCGCGACCCTCATTCATCGTCGCCGCGACTGCCCACAACAGCCGGCGTCGCGACGCGGCCGACGTGGTTCGCCAGCCGAGGCCGGCTTGCGTCGCCGTTTCGAGTGCGCGGTCCACGTCGCTGTCGGTCGCGACCGCGTAGCGGTACCAGGGTGCGCCGGCCGCGTTGGGGTCGCGCCCCATTTCCCACTGACCGGTCGTGACCTCGTCGCCACCAATCACCAGTGGGATTTCGACGTCACGCGCGTTCATCACGTCGCTGAGCGCCGCGCGGTACGCCCGTCGCCAAACTTCGTTCGTGGGATCGGCGTTGGGCTCATTCGTAAATTCGTCGTCCGAGACGCGTCCCGCGTCGTGACGACGCGACGCGGTCGAAATATCGTGACGTTCGCGCAGCGCACGCAAAAAGCGCTGCGCCTGAGCGTCAAAGACCGCGTCGTCGCGATCAACGTCGAAGGCCGCGCGGAGGTAGTTCTCCGGCGAGGTGTTCTCATCAAGTCGACGCACGAGGTACGCCACCGCGGACGGAAAGTCCTCACGACGCGTCACGGGCGCGTAGAGCACCACGTGGTGCCCACGGTGCGAGAGGGCCAGCGCTTCCGCGTTGGCCATCCCCTCGAGCATTTCGAGGTCCACTTGAGGCGTCACGGCGCGTTGCTCCGCGACGGCCAGCGCGAAGTTCAGGTGAAAGAGGTTGTGGCTCGCCACGCCCACGCGCAGGGCGTCGGCGTGCTCGGGCAGTAGGGCACGGTCGACCAGTCGGAGATAACTCGCGTCGACGTCGGCTTTGCTGGGGTACGGCGCGGCGCGCCAGCCTTGGAGTTCGCTCTCGGTGTGCTCCATCGCGAGATTGGCTCCCTTGACGAGGCGCACTTTTATTGGCGCGCCACCGGCCGCACCACGCGCGCGCGCCCACGTAATCAGTTCGTCGAGGGCGTCGTGGGCCTCGGGCAAGTAGGCCTGCAGGACGATGCCCGCGCTCACATCACGAAACTCTTCCTCGTCGAGAACGCTCATAAAGACGTCGAGCGTGAGACGAAGGTCGCGATACTCCTCCATATCGAGGTTGACAAAAACCTCCTCACGTTGCGCTACCCGGTACAGCGCGCGGAGGCGCTCACTGGCTCGTGCCTGGCTACCCACGGGATCAAACGCGTTGAGCTGCGCGCACACGGACGAGAGTTTCACCGAGACGTAGTCAACGTAGGGTCGAGCCATGACCGCCGTGATAGCCGTCAATCGCTCGTCCGCCTCGCGATGGCCGAGTACGGCCTCACCAAGCACGTTGATGTTCAGACGTGCGCCTTGTCGGCGCCGACGTTCAACGTGACGACGAAGAGCCTCCTCGCCGCTGTCCAAGATCAGGTCACGCGCGAGTGCTCGCACCCGTGTGTGCACCACGCGCAGCACGAGTCGAGGCGCGACGTGCGTGAGACGCCCCAACGCCTTGAGTCCCAGCGCGTTCACCACGCCGAAACCGCGAATCGACGCGCGGGTGCTCGCGCGACGAAACAGCACGGCGGCCGACCTCGGCGCCGCGGCGCGCATCACTTGATCAGTGAGAGCCAACGTCACCACGATCGCTTCGGGATCGTGAAAAAGTCGCTCAAAGCGTCGGCGCGTACGACGGTCGCGGGGCGTGCGTCGTTCGCGAGCGTCGGTCAGGAGCCCTCTCGTTCGCGCGACGCACGGCGCCCCCAGATCGTCGAGACGTCGATCGGTTGCGCTACGTTCCGTCACCGTTCTTCGACGCTAGCCCTCGCGGCGAGCGCGTCACGACGGCAAGTGAAAGTTGAAGACCTCTTCGTCAAAGACCTGATAATTCGCGTAATCCAACAGGTCGTAGAGGTCGGCGCGGGTCTGCATCTCGCCCAAAATCGACGCCATTCCTCCCTCGCGCTGCAACGTGACAAGTCCCCGCTCGGCGGCGCCCATAGCCAGGCGCAGCAGCGACACCGGAAAGATCACCATATTCACGCCGAGTTCGGCGAGCGGCCCCACGCTCAGGAGATGCCCCTTACCGAATTCGGTGGCGTTGGCGAGTAGGGGCACGGACACGGCCTGACGCATCCGTGCGAACTCGTTCTCGTCTAAGAGCGCCTCGGCAAAAATTGCGTCCGCGCCCGCGTCCTCGTACGCCTTCGCGCGCTCAATCGCTTCGTCCAATGAATCGGTCGCGCGCGCGTCGGTGCGCGCGACGATGAGGAGATTGGGATCACGACGTGCGGCCACCGCGGCACGTAGTCGTTGCACCGCGACACCCCGATCGACCACGTGTTTACCGTCGAGATGGCCGCACCGTTTGGGATTGACCTGGTCCTCAAGGTGCAGTCCACTCACGCCGGCGTCTTCGAGTAGTTGCACGCTGCGCGCCACGTTCATGGCCTCACCAAATCCAGTGTCCGCGTCAACCAGCACGGGGAGGTTCGTCACACGCGCGACTTGACTCGCGCGCAGCGCGACTTCGCTGGCCGTGGTGAGTCCCACGTCCGGCAAACCCAAGTCGGCGGCCACGACCGCGCCCGAAAGGTACACCGCGTGAAATCCACGTCGTTCAATCAACATCGCCGAAAGTGGATTGAACGCGCCCGGGAGTACCAAGAGCTCGCCGGTGGCGAGCCGCGCGCGAAGGGCCGCGCGCGTCGCGCTGGGTGTGCTCGTCGCGTGGAGCATTAAAAAATTCCTTGCGTACGCACGACGCCCTCCAGAGCGGCGGGGGACACGGTAATCGTGAGTTGTTCGAGTTCGTCACTTTTGAGTTGATCGAGTCGTTGCACCACGTCGAGGAACCGCTCGGCCTCCGCCGGGGGCACCACGTCGCTTGAAAGTTGATGAAATTTTGCGACGTAGTCGTGACGCGTGAAGGGACGCGCCCCGTAGGAGTGGGCGTCGGGCAGCGCAATCTCATCGACGATGGTCGTGCCGTCGTTCATGACAACCTCCACTCTTCCTCCAAATGCTTTGCGTTGCGGATCGGGATCGAGGTAACGACGCGACCAGTCGGGATCTTCCACCGTGCGTACCTTCTGCCAGAGCGCGATGGTGTCCGGGCGGTGCGTCCGTGACGGTGCGTACGAGTCCTCGTGGTGCCAGACGCCATCTTGCAGCGCGACGGCAAAGATATAGGGAAGGGAGTGATCCAACGTTTCGCGCGACGCGTCGGGGTCGTACTTTTGTGGATCATTCGCACCTGAGCCAATCACGAAGTGCGTGTGATGCGACGTGTAAATCACGATCTCGTTCACGTTGCTCGGGTCCAAGATTTGCGGACTCGTCACCCGCAGTCGGCGCGCGAGGTCGATCCAGGCCTGGGCCTGATACTCCGCCGAATGCTCTTTGGTGAAGGACTCCAAGATCGCGCGCTTCTCCTCCCCTTCGTCGGGCAGCAAGATCGTGTAGTGCGCGTCGGGCCCGTCGAGGAGCCAGGCGACCACGCCATCTTCGCCCTCGTAAATGGGCTCCGGGGCGCTCTGTCCGCGCATCGCGCGATCGACGGCCTCGATCGCGGCCTTGGCGGCGAAGGCCGGCGCGTACGCCTTCCACGTCGAGATTTCTCCCTTGCGCGACTGGCGCGTCGACGTTGTGGTGTGGAGCGCTTGATTGATTGCTTGAAAGGTCTCGATTGGGGGGAGCGACAGCAACGTACCCAGGCCGGCCGCAATCGAGGGACCTAAATGCGCGACGTGATCAATCTTGTGCGCGTGCAAGCTCACGCGACGCGCGAGGTCGATCTGGACTTCGTAGGCGGTCGCGAGGGCGCGTACGACGTCGCTGCCTCCTACCTGGCGACGCGCCGCCACGTGCTGGGCGACGGCCACGATGGCGGGCACGTTGTCGCCCGGGTGGGCGTACTCCGCGGCGAGGTACGTGTCGTGAAAGTCGAGTTCGCGCACCGCCACCCCGTTCGCCCACGCGGCCCACTCCGGCGAGACCCGCACCTCGGGTGACGCGCCCCAAATCGTCGCGCCCGGTCGAGCGTCGTGGTGCAACGCTTGATCGCGCGCGGCCACTACCGGCGAGCGCGCGATGGACGCCATGGCGACGGCAACGTCGTCAATGACGCGATTAATAATCATCGTCGTCACCTCGGGTGA
>JANWIR010000025.1 GCA_025449805.1 Acidimicrobiales bacterium
CACCACCCCGTCGCGCCTTAGGCTAAAATGAAGGCTCCTTCGGGGGTGTAGCTCAATTGGTAGAGCGCTACGTTCGCAATGTAGAGGCAGTGGGTTCGAATCCCATCACCTCCACCAGAAGATCAACTCTCGCACTATTGACCGTTGAATGGACTGGGGTCCTCGTTCGACTGGGTCTACCTGGATTCTTCGGTAGAGGAACCTTCGTAGACAGAAGCGCCTGGCACATCGGTGTTTCCAGTTCTCGCACAACAACCTCCGTGTCGTTGTCAACAGAAATTGCTGAGGCGTCGAAGTAACAGCGATGCCATTGTGTGCGTACTTTCGGTGGTGATCGCTGATACGCATCTGCGAACTCGTTGGTGCGATCAAACAACTGCCCGAGATTGATACGTCTTATCGCCGAGACTGTCCACGAAGGGGCTCAGAATGAGCGAACGCAACGCCACGTGACGTGGCGTTGAGACCCCGGTTCGTGAGCCACCTTGAGTGAGGGTCGTCGTTGATACTGCGGGCCCCACGATTCCTTGAACGTGATCGGGGTCAGGTAGCGAAGAGAACGACGAAGGCGTTCATGTTGGTCGCCGGGTGGCCAGCACGAAGAGGGTTCTTGCAACCGCCCACTCGCGTGCGCCGGCGCGGCCGCAATCGCTGATCACCGAGCGCTCAGGACGCCAGTAGGTATTTCGGCAAGCTCCAGCTCTCTCGACCGCCCAGCGGGTAGCCCCCGTTGCTCGTCGCTGACATCCATTCCCCAGTTGCTACGGATGGGGCGGTCCCGAAAAGGAAACTCGCGTTTGAACTGCCAACAATGCTTTGTTGCGCCGGTGCCAAGATCACGCGGAAATCTGCGCCACGCGCCCGCGACCTACTGCCAAACAAACGTGCGAGCTGGTGGCGTTCGAAGATCCACAATGAGTCGCCATCCGAAAATTGCGCCTAGGGCCAGCATCGCCGGGGCGGTGCCCAGTCCTTGTCCGGCGCCTCGACCCGCGCTGACAATGAGGGAATCAACGCCCATCCCCGCGAGCCAAACGCCGAAACCCGTAAATGCCACGAAGGCCACGGCGTCGACGTAGTGGCGTGGGAGATTGCACGGAAGTTGCTTGGCCGACCAGCGACGGCGAAGCCCGAGGTAGGCCACGAGCATGAGAAGTCCAATAACCCCGGTGGCGATGCGGTACGCAACAACTTCAAACGACCAATCCTGGAGTGCCGCCTGGTAGCAACTATGCGTGGAGTGATTTTGCGAGAGCCAACGGGCACAATCCGATGGGGAGAGGTACGTGCGACGGGAGATGTTCACGATGAACGTCGATCCGCCGAGGTACCCCATGAGTGCCGTGATCAAGCCACTAACGCCGGCGGCGACGCCGGCCAAACCGCCGAGGAGTAAAGCTGTCCCGAATGTCGGACGAAGCAGGGCCCGCAAGGGGATGACCCGTCCCGCCGCCTCTCCTTCGACCAATGCTTCAATGGAGCCAAATCGGGCGATCGCCGCTCTCTCGGCGTCGACCGGTGAGCTTCCCGCCCGCACCTCTTCACTGGCGATGTCACGAAGATGGGCTTCAGTCTCCGCTAACAGATGCCGGAGGGCGCGGGGCCCAATGCCAGCCGACGTGACGAGAACGCCGTCTAAGTACTCTTCGATGGGGCTGTTGTTGAGGTTGTTCTCGTTCATGCTGGCCTCGGCGTCACTGGCGTCAGTACGGATTCAACGGCCGCAACGAATTCGGCCCAGCGGTTTCGCTCCTTGACGAGCGCGGCCGTTCCCGAATTCGTCAGCCGGTAAATCTTGCGCCGTCGACCGTTAACCAGTTCCCAATCACTTTCTAGATAACGTGCTTCCTCAAGTCGGTGAAGGGCGGGATAGATCGTCCCTTCGGGCAAGTCGAACATTCCCCCTGAGCGTTGGCGAAGAGCACTGGCGACGGAATAGCCATGCGCGGGTCCGTCCTTTAGTACTTGAAGCAGCAGTACGTCGAGGTGCCCTTTGGCTTTGTCGGATCCCATACATAGATACTCTAGGTATATTGATGCTTGCCGTCAAGAGCGTTTCGTTGCCCGTCGCGCAACCAGGTCCAAGAAATCGGATGGGATACGTGCGTGTCGACGACGCGTGGTGCGTCCACCGTGGTCGGATTTCGCTCGGCTGGCGGGTAAGACACTCAGTCCCGGCCACCGTACGAGCTCGTCGAACCACTCGAGGTTTTTTTGCGACACCCGTAGGCTGAAGCGGTGGGTCCACTGCCTCGAACGCCCGTCGAGCTCGTCGTTGACGGCGACTGCGGACTTTGTCGAGCCAGTGTGCGCTGGTTGCAACGACGCGACGACGCGGGCTTCATTCGCGCGACGGCCTCGACGGAGTGCAACTGGACCGACCGTTTCGAACTGCCCCTCGACGACTCGGTGGTGCTTCGCGATAGTTCCGGCCACACCTTCGTGCGCTCATCGGCCGTGGGTGCGGCGCTCGCGACGCTGCCCGCAAGGTGGGGAGCCTTCGGGCGCGTCATTCTTTGGAGCAATCGAGTTCCCGCAGTCCGAGTTGTCAATGACGCGGGGTATCGACTGATCGCGAAGAACCGCGTTGCCATCTCGCGGCGAATGGTTCAACTCGGCTTACTCGACGCGAGCTGTGTTACCCCTGTGTCGACCACGCGCTGAGCGGTCGGCTGCGAGGTTGTGCACCACGAGCGTCGGAATCTGTCGACGAAATGACGGTCACTCGTGGCGACGTGGCGTTGGTGACCAATTCAAAAGGTCGACGCGCGGCCCGACGCGAGCATTGTCGCGTTGTCGTCAGGGCGTCGGTGACGTTGGCGTCAGTCGGTAGTTCGTAGAATCAACGCTCGAGGCAGATCGTAGAGAGGTGTGGCGATGACGACGCTTGATCTTGACGACGCGCGTCGCCGTTACGAAAAGGCGATTGCGCCCGAGGACTTCGAGCGCCTCCCGTTCTACACGGCACTCCTGCACCGGCTCCGTGATGACCGCACGGCCCTCGAACTCCTCGCCTCGGTACGCGTCGAACAGCGCAACCCAATGCTCGTTCTGGCGATTTTGCACTGGCTCGCCTTGCGGGGCCACCCCGTACTCGGACCGCTCTACGACGACGTGCGCCGCGGAGTGCCAGTCGACGCGGACGAGGCCGCGCGAGTGGTCCTGGTCGTGCTGCGCGAGGACACCGCGCTCGTGAGTCGCGAACTCGGTCGCTCGACGCAGACGAACGAACCGGGACGAAGCGCACTGCTGCAAGCGGTGATCGCGGACCTCGCCCGGGGACGTGCGCGCGTGAATCTGGTCGAAGTCGGCTGCTCCGCGGGCATCAATCTTCACCTCGACCGATTCGCCGTGAGTGCCGACCCGTCGACAGATCCCTTAACGCTCACCTGTCAGGACGTGACGGGCCCCCTCGAGCGAACACTGCCCACGATTGCTCGGCGCGTGGGCATTGATCCGCGGCCGCTTCAACTGAGTGACCAGGACGACCAGCTTTGGCTGAAGGCCTGCCTGTGGCCCGAGGATCGCCACCGCCTTGAACGACTCGACGCGATCATCGAGGCGTGGCCCGCGTGGTCACCCATTGAGGTTCTACGAGGCACCGCGCGCGAACGACTCGCAGACGCACTGCAGCAAACCAGTGACGACTTCACGATCATCGTCAATACGTGGGTGCTCTTTTATCTCAGCCCCGAGGAGCGTGCGTGGTTCTTGACGGCGGCCCACGACGCCGCGCGCGCCGGCAACGTCGCGACGGTTTCCATTGAGTCGCCGCTCGTCGACATTGCGGGCATCGCGTCCGATCAACGAGCCCACGAGGCGGGGGCGTCGCGGATCGTCGTCGCGCGCGAGTTCGCGGACCCCGAGTTATGGGGATGGTGCCACCCTCACGGTCGGTGGATCGAAAAATCCACCGCGTGACGCCCTACGCGTCCGGAGCGATCACGCAACGCGTCGCGAAATCGTTTCGTGGGGCGCTGACGAGCGGCGTGAATCTGTGCAAAAGATGGCAGAAAGCGGTGCAAAGCTCACGACGTGACGAACTTCTTGGTGGATAACCCTGGAGATACTGGGCAAAAGTCTGTGATTTTCGCGAAATCTCTTGGCGGGGCGGTCAATCTCTGGCACAGTACAACTCGTAGTTCACGCAGTACCTGCCGACGATCCTGCGAGCCGAAAGGTGAGAGGGACGAGGGGGAGAGGGGCCTCGCAAGAGGAACAGAACCTCCTGGCGGGCAACGGAGTTCGGTCCGTTGTTCGTACGGAAAATGGCGTGAAGTACCTGCCGTTAGCTGGTGGTCTGTCCGACACGGACCAGCAGTTAGTGTGCCTCGGAAACCCCGAGGGGCGGGTGGGCCTCGGCCCACTGGTCACTCGGGGTTTTCGGCCGTCTGGGCCCAAAATTAAAAGATGAAGTAGCGCCGCGTGGCCACGGATCACGGAACAGTCGTGGTGAGTGCACTCGTCGACGACGTGAATCGACTCGAGCTCGCGACGCCTCGCGAACCAACGAGCTAAAAGAGCGACTGCGTTTCGAGAGGCTCAATCAGCGCCGGTCCGTCGTTCTTCACTGAACCGACGGTGTTCGCGACGCCGTGGTGTCGCAGCGTCGCGCTCGGGGCTGGACGTAACAGCGCTTGACGTTCGTCAGCGTCTACCTCGAGGACGTTCAACCACGTCGCCACCGCAGCACGCTCGAGGATGACGGGCATTCGGTCGTGAATTTCGTCCATGTCCGCACTCGGCGTCGTCGTGATAACGGTGCACGTCGCGACGAGCGCAGCGTCGTCGCGTTGCGGGTCGCGCCAGTGTTCGTAGAGTCCCGCCAAGAGCAGTGGCGCGCCGTCGGCGCGCGTGAAGAAATGGGGTTGGCGGTTTTTGCCCGGTCGGTGATCCCACTCGTAGAAGCCATCGACGGGAATCACGCAGGGCCGTTTCGCGAAGGCACTCCGGAAGGAGGGCTTTTCGGCGACGGTTTCGCCCCGAGCGTTAAAGAGTCGATTCGCGACTGCGGGATCTTTCGCCCAACTCGGTAGGAGCCCCCAGCGATAGCGGTCAAGGACGCGCTCACCGTCGAGTTCAGCGACCGCGAAGAGGCGGCGCTGGGGCCCAACGTTCCAACTCGGGTGACCCTCCGGGTCCACCCCCGCCGCGAGCGCGGCGTCGAGCAACTTCGCGAGACGCACCGGTGGCGTAAAGAGCGCAACACGACCGCACACGAGAGCTCCTTTCGAAAACGAGGTTACGTCACGACCTCGCCGGGGCCCTGCGCCGAGGGGCTCGAGGTGATCCACGGTGCGGCGAGGTCAGCTGAGCCCGCGGGGCCGAATCTGTGCCCTGCGTAGCGTGTTCTCGGACTAGGTGCGTCAGAGTTTTCTGTACTTTCCCTCGTCAGCGGGGCCAATGGCGCGTGTGACGAGTGCTCGCTACTCTTACGAACGTATGTTCGCTTTTTCATCCTCTCGTCCCCCCGTTCCCGAGAAGCTCGCGGCGTCGCTTCGTCCGACCTCCCTCGCGAAGGCGCGCACGTTGCCCTTGGATGAACCGTGGCGCGCCCTCGTGCCCGGCGGCGGGCTGCGGCGAGGCTCGAGCGTCGTGGTCCAGGCGCCGGCCGGTCTCGGGGGGCTCAGTGTGGGCTTAAGTCTCTTGAGTGAGGCGAGTACGCGCGGCCACTGGTCGGCCGTGGTTGGTGTCGACGATCCCGGGGTCGTCGCGATGGCCGAACTGGGAGTGGATCTACGCCGCGTGCTCTTCGTGCCGCGCCCGCGCGGCGCCTGGGCTGAGGCAACGGCCGATCTGCTCGACGGCGTGGACCTCGTGGTGGTACGCCCTCCGGGACGAGCCTCGGGGAGTGTCGCGCGGCGACTGAGCGATCGCGTACGCGAACGCGGCACGGTCTTAATCGCCCTGAGTGAACCGAGCGCCCCGTGGCCGATCGCGCCCGATCTTCTCTTCAGCGTGACCCAGGCTGAGTGGACGGTCTCGTCACGGTTGGACGCGCGCTACCTCACGGTGCACGTGAGCGGACGTGGCGAGGCCGCGCGTGGCGAGCGTCACGTGGTGGTACTGCCGAATCGGCGTGGACGCGCCGAGGCGAGTTAGGTGGAACGACTCCTCGCTCTGTGGATCGAGTCGCTCTCGGTCGAGCGACCCGACGGCTCGACGCTGCGCGTCACGCAGGCGCTGCTCGACGCGTTGACGCTGCTGTGCCCCTTCACCGACGCGGTTCGTCTCGGGCTCTTCACGTTTCCCTTGCGCGCGCCGAGTCGATTCTTCGGTGGTGACGACGTCGTGCTGGCGATGGTGCGGCGCAGCGTTGAGGAGGTCGCGGGCGTCGAGGTGTTGCTCGGGGTGGGGGAGGGACTCTTCACCGCGGAGCTCGCGGCCCGCCACGAGGTGGTGCTGGCCGCGGGCGAGAGCACCCGGTTTCGTCGCGCGCAGCCCCTCGAGGTGCTCGGTCGACGTGACCTCACGACGACCGGTCACCGATTGGGTCTGCACACCGTGGGCGCCTTCGCGGACCTTGACGCGGCGCGGGTGGGGGAGCGTTTCGACCGCGACGCGCTGATTCGCCAGCGCGTCGCGCGCGGTGAGTTGAGCGAACTCGAGGGTCAGCGCGATGCTCATCTGGGACGTCGCCTCGCGCAGTTGCGCGGGGAGGACGACGACTTTGACGAGCAACTCGGTTTCTTTGGTCAACGCGGGGCCGGTGACCTCCGCGCCGACGCGGCCGCGTTGCGGGTACGCCAGCGTCTCGGGGCCGAGGCGGTCGTGGTGGCCTCGTTGCGTGGCGGGCGCACTCCCGACGAACGCGGCGCGCTCGTGCCCTGGGGCGCGCCCGCGCACCCCCGTCTCGAGGTCGCGCCGTGGCCGGGGCAACTCGCCGCGCCCTCACCGGCGACGAGTCTCGCTCAACCCCTCGAGGTTCAACTCCGTGACGCGCTCGGTGCTCCCGTCACCTTGAACACGCGGGGGCTCTTGAGCGCCCCTCCCGCGACGCTGGCGTTTTCCACCACGCTGCGACGTGAGGTCACGTGGTTCGCGGGTCCCTGGCCGCTGGTGGAACGGTGGTGGGCGCTGCATCGGCGCCGGGCCCACGTGCAGGTGGTGCTGCGTTCGGGTGAAGCGTTCCTGCTCTCGTGCGAAGAGCGTCGCTGGTGGCTAGTGGGGATCTACGACTGATGGCGATCTACGGCGAACTTCACGCCCACTCGGGCTTTAGCTTTCTCGACGGCGCGAGCGACCCCGAAGAGCTGGTTGGCGAGGCGGTCCGACTGGGCCTTTCGGGACTCGCGCTCACGGATCATCACGGGCTCTACGGGGTAGTGCGCTTCGCCGAGGCGGCCCGCGCGATGGGCCTCGCGACCGTCTTTGGCGCCGAGGTGACCCTCGACGCGCGCGACGACCGCGTGGGCGTCGCCGACCCCTCGGGGACCCACCTGGTCGTGTTGGCGCGTTCGGCCCACGGGTACCGCGAACTCGCGCGAACCCTGGGGTTGGCGCACCTCGCGCGCGGGGAGAAGGGAGTACCGCGCTTGAGCCTCGAGGAGCTGAGCGCGTCGGCGAAGGAGTGGTTGGTCCTCACCGGGTGTCGCAAGGGCGCCGTAACGCGCGCGCTGGTGGAGGAGGGTCCGCGCGCCGCGGCGCGCGTGCTCGACACGCTCGTCGCGCGCTTCGGCCGCGAGAACGTGGCGGTGGAGATCTGGGACCACGGCGCGCCCGACGACATGGCGCGCAACGACGTGCTCGCCGAGTTGGGAGTGCGCGCGGGGCTGTCGGTGGTGGCCACGAACAACGTGCACTACGCCACGCCGCGTGACGTGGCGCGCGCGCAACTCCTCTCCGCCATTCGCGCGCGACGATCGCTCGACGAACTCGAGGGGTGGTTGAACGCGTCACCGCTCGCGCACTTGCGCGGCGACGCCGAGCAGCGTCGTCGCTTCGCGCGCTGGCCCGGGGTGGTGGACCGGGCCGGTGAGTTGGTGGACGAACTCGCCTTTGATCTGCGGCTGGTCGCGCCGAACCTGCCGTTGTTTCGCACCCCACCGGGGATGAACGAACAGGCGTATCTCGAGCACCTCGTCGCCGAAGGAGCCACGAAACGCTACGGCCCTCGTGACGCGGAGCGCGTGGCGGGCGCGTGGCGCCAGATCGATCACGAACTGCGCGTCATTGGCCAACTCGGCTTCGCTGGTTACTTTCTTACCGTCT
This sequence comes from Acidimicrobiales bacterium, assembly GCA_025449805.1. Classification (GTDB taxonomy): domain Bacteria; phylum Actinomycetota; class Acidimicrobiia; order Acidimicrobiales; family RAAP-2; genus RAAP-2. Next base: position 8,212 of record JANWIR010000025.1, read on the forward strand.
GGGATATCACCGAGTTCTGTCGCGCGAAAAACATCTACTGCCAGGGACGCGGTTCGGCGGCCAACTCGGCGGTCTGTTACTCCCTGGGGATTACCAACGCGGACGCGGTGTCACTCAATCTCTTCTTTGAGCGCTTTCTCTCACCGGCCCGCGACGGCCCCCCCGACATTGACGTTGATATCGAGTCGGGTCGTCGCGAGGAGGTGATCCAGTACGTCTACGAGCGCTACGGGCGCCATCACGCAGCCCAGGTCGCGGCGGTCATCACCTATCGTCCGCGCTCGGCGCTGCGCGACGTGGCGCGAGCGCTGGGTTACTCCGAAGAAGAGGCCAACACCTTTCGCGACGCCGTCGATCGCCACACCATGAGCGCGAACGCCGACGAGGTGCCCGAACTCGTCACGACGATGGCGAAGGAGCTCCTCGATCGACCCCGCCACCTCGGCATCCACTCGGCGGGCATGGTGCTGTGCGATCGACCAGTGATCGAGGTCTGCCCGGTGGAGTGGGGGCGCACGCCCGGACGCAGTGTCCTGCAGTGGGATAAGGACGACTGCGCGGCGATTGGTCTCGTGAAGTTCGACCTGTTGGGCCTCGGCATGCTCGAGGCGCTGCACCGAGCGGTCGACCAGGTCCGTGACTTTTACGGCGTTGAGATCGACCTCGCGCAACTGCCGCAAGAGTCCGAGGTCTACGACCTGCTCTGTGAGGCCGACACCGTCGGGGTCTTTCAGGTCGAATCGCGCGCGCAGATGGCCACGCTGCCGCGGGTGCGCCCGCGCTGCTTTTACGACTTGGTGATTGAGGTCGCGCTCATACGTCCCGGCCCCATCCAGGGTCACGCCGTCAATCCCTACATTCGTCGTCGCCGCGGCGAGGAGCCGATCACGTATCTGCACCCCCGCCTCGAACCGATTTTGCGCCGCACGTTAGGGGTCCCACTCTTTCAAGAACAGTTGATGGAGATGGCCGTCGCCGTGGCCGGCTTTTCGCCGGCCGAGGCCGACGAGTTACGTCAGGCCATGGCCGCCAAGCGCTCGGCGCTGCGCATGTTGAAGCTCAAGAGCCGCTTCTACCTCGGCATGGCGAAGAACGGCATCAGCGGCGCCACGGCCGACCAACTCTTCGACGCGCTCTCGGCCTTCGCGAACTTCGGGTTTCCCGAGTCGCACTCGGTCTCCTTCGCCCACCTGGTCTACTGCTCAGCCTGGATCAAGTATCACTACCCGGCGGCCTTTTTGGTCTCCCTACTCAACGCACAGCCCATGGGATTTTGGTCACCCCAGAGCCTGGTCGCCGACGCGCAACGTCACGGCGTGGTCGTCGCGCGCCCCGACGTGAACCACTCGCGCGCGCTCGCGGCGCTCGAGACGACCAGCGACGGCGAGGTCGTTCGTCTCGGACTCACGAGCGTACGGGGCCTCACCAGTGAGCTCGCGTCGCGCGTCGTCGCGGGCGCGCCGTGGCGTGACTCGAGTGATCTCGTTCGTCGCGCCGGACTCCAGCAGCATCATCTCGAGGCGCTCGCGAGCGCCGGCGCTCTCGACGTCTTTGGCACGTCGCGTCGCGCACTCACGTGGGCGGCCGGGGCCGCGGCCCAGTCGACGCCGGATCGGCTGGCCGGCGTGGTGACGGGTCTCGAGGCGCCGTGCCTACCAACGACGCGCGCGATTGAGCGCGTCGCCGATGATCTGTGGGCCATGGGGCTCACCCCCGAGGCGACCGCGATAGCCCTCGCGCGCGGGTGGCTCGACGAGCGTGGCGTCACGCGCGCGGGGGGACTCGCGAGTGTGGAGAGCCACCGCGTCACCGTGGCCGGCGTGGTGACGCATCGCCAACACCCCGAGACGGCGAACGGGGCGGTCTTCGTGAACCTCGAGGACGAGTCGGGGCACGTCAACGTGATCTTCTCCAAGGGCGCGTGGGCGCGATGGTCCAGCGTCGCGCGTCGCGCGCCGGCGCTGGTGATTCGCGGCGTACTCGAGCGTGGTCACGGATCGACGGCGCTCGTGGCCGAACACGTGGAGGCACTGGCTCTTGGCGCGACGACGCCCTCGCGCGACTGGCACTAGCCGCGACGGACTAGATGGGCTGAAAGGCGCACTCCGGGCGCAGACCACTCTCAATCTCGAGACGGACCAGCTCCTGGGCCAGCGGCAGGTCGCTCGCGTGCGTGACGCCGATGCAGCGTGAATCGGTCGCGAGCACGTCAAAGCGGGTGTGGTGGCTCTCGAGTAACTCACCCACCATCACCGAGAGCTGCACCTCTTTTTCTTGCTCGAAATCGTGGCGCGCGACGCACTCGTGCATGGCCGAGAAGATGGCGGGCTGAAAGCCCCAGAGGTTCATCGAGACCGTGACGCGCGGGTCGAGTCGAGCGGGTTCGAGTCCGTCTTCGGCGACGTAGCCCTCACCGTCGCGCCGGACGTTGCGCCGTTCGACGATCTTCGCGAGTCGACCGTCCGCAACCACGCACACGCCGCGCGACACCGGCAGCTCACCCACCAGCGCGCGGTCGAGCTCAAAGCCCACCAGACAGTGGTTGTCGTCGGACGCCAGGTGCTCACCGAGCATCTTGAAGGCGCGCCGGCCGTAGAGATCGTCGGCGTTGGAGACGCCAAAGGGCTTGGTGAGGTCGAGTGCGCTCTCGGCGGCCAGCACCGCCTGGACCGTGCCGCGAAGCTCGGTCTGGACCGCGAACTGGACGCGGTGGTACTTGGGCCAATTCTTTTCGACGTGCGCCTGGATCTCGGGACCGGTTTCGGGGTTCACGACGATGACGATGTCCTCAAAGCCCGAGGCGTACGCGTCGCACGCGAGGAGGTCAATGACGCCCTCGCCGTTGAGTCCGATGGGCGCGAGTTGCTTTAAGCCCCCGTAGCGTCGAGCTCGTCCGGCGGCGAGGATGACGAGCGACGGGCCGTTCACCTCGACCAGCGCACCACGGCCGACGCCCAGGTCATTCCCGCACCGAAACCGGTCAACAGCGCGTAGTCACCCTTATGCACGCGATCATTCTCTCGCGCGTCGGCGAAGGCGAGTGGGATGGAAGAACTCGAGGTGTTGCCGTAGCGATCGAGCACGACCACGGCGCGCTCCATCTCCACGTTGAGCCGTTGGCAGGCCGCCTGAATGATGCGAATGTTGGCCTGGTGGGGGATGATCAAGCTGAGATCGTCGGCCGTGATACCCGCGAGGTCGAGGGCCTTTTGGGCCGAGTCCACCACGACGCGCACCGCGCGGCGAAAGACCTCGCGACCGTCCATTTGAAAGTAGCCCTCGTGCTCGCAGGTCAAGAGGTCGGCGTCCGCCCCTTCGGCACCCAGGACGAAGGAGAGGAGGTCGTTTTCGGTCGGGTCGTACTCGAGCACGGTCGCGCCCGCGCCGTCGGCCAGCAAGACCGCCATGTTGCGGTCGGTCCAGTCGACCCAGCGCGAAAGATTCTCCGAGCCAATCACCAGCACGCGCTTGTTACCGGTCTCGAGCAGGCCGTAGGCGGTGCGCACCGCGTACATAAAGCCACTGCACGCCGCGTTCAGGTCCATCGCGGGGCACTGCAGTCCCAGCTCGTGGGCGATCAGCGTCGCGGTCGAGGGCGTGATGCGGTCGGGGGTGGTGGTGGCCAAAATGAGAAAGTCGATGTCCTCGGGGCCGACGCCGGCGTCGGTCAGCGCGTCGCGCGCGGCCAGCACACCCAGGCTCTTCGCCGTGCCACCGATGCGCCGTTCGCGAATGCCGGTGCGCTCCGTGATCCACGCGTCGGACGTGTCAAGCGTGAGCGAGAGTTCGTCGTTGGTCACGACGCGTTCGGGTACCGCAATACCCCAACCAATAAATCGAGCGCCCATCTGCCAACCTCCGTCGCGGTGTTGGGTGAAGTTTAGGGCCTACGCCGAAGGCGTCGCGGGTGCGGCGAGAACCTGCAGGGTGCAACGCGCGACGCAGATAAGTCGTTCGTCATCGTCGGTGAGTTCAATCGACCAAACGTGAACGTTTCGCCCTTTACGCACGGGTAACGCCGTCGCGGTAAGCGTGCCGTCACTGAGGGGACGAAGATGTGAGCAGTTGAGTTCGGTGCCCACGACAATTTCGTGGGGACCCACGCTGAGCGCCCCGCCGAGGGACGCCGCGCCTTCGGCCATGAGCGCCGAGACCCCGCCGTGCAAGATGCCGTAGGGCTGGTGCACCGTGGGTCCGACCGTCACGCGCAACACGACTTTGTCGGGCGTCGCCAGCACCGTTTCGATGCCCAGCACGTCATTGACGTTCGGGCGGGCCGGAATTCGGTTTGACGGTTCGTCCACGATTGAAGTTTAGAGAGACCGGTAGCCTTTGCCCGATGAGCCGACGCGTTGACCTACGAAGTGACACCGTGACCCAGCCCACGCCCGCCATGCGCGAGGCAATCGCCCGCGCGACGGTGGGCGACGACGGTTCGGGTGAGGACCCCACCATCAACGAGCTAGAGCGCACGTTCGCGGCCCTGGTCGGTAAGGAAGCGGCGGTCTTTGTCCCCTCGGGAGTGATGGGCAATCAGATTGCGGTGCGCGTCTTGACCGCGCCCGGTGACGTGATCGTCGCGGGCCGACACCAGCACGTCGTGAGTTTCGAAATGGGGGCCTCGGCGCGCAACTCGTCGGTGCAGTTCGCCACGCTTGACGACGCGACCGGCGCAATGCGCCTCGACGAAATTGTTGACGTCATTGACGCCGAGGTGGACCATCAGCCCCACGTGGGGCTCGTGAGCGTCGAGAATACGCACATGCCCTCGGGCGGCACGCCACTCGAACTGGACTATCTGGTCGCGCTGCGCGACGCGGTGGGTGACCTGCCGATTCACCTCGACGGTGCACGACTCTTTAACGCCGTGGTCGCGACGGGTACCAGCGCCGCGGCGTACTGCGCGCCCGCCACGACGGTCATGGCGTGTCTCTCGAAAGGGCTGTGCGCGCCCGTGGGCTCACTCGTCGCCGGACCCGCCGCGTTAATGGCGCGCGCCCGGGTTGAACGTAAACGTCTCGGTGGGGCGATGCGCCAAGCCGGCTTTCTCGCGGCGGCGGGGCTGGTGGCGCTCGAGACCATGATTGATCGCTTGGCCGAGGACCACGCGCGCGCTCGTCGACTGGCCGAAGGGTTCGCCGGGGCTTTCCCCGAGGCGGCGTACGACCCGGGCACGTGTCGCACCAACATCGTGGCCTTCGATCATCCGCGGGCGCGCGATCTGGTGACCCAGCTCGCCGAGCGCGGTGTCGTGGGCGGCACGATTGGCCCGCGTCGCGCCCGTTTCGTCACGCACGCGCAAGTCAGTGACGACGACGTCGACGTCGTCCTCGAGGTGCTGCAGGGCTTTCGTTTGCGCTAGCGCGGAACTCGTTGTTCGCGGCGACGTCACGAAAGTGACCTGGTCGGCTTCGGGATTGACGGAGTAGCCTGGGGTGGCTTTGCGGCCCACTATGACCGAGATTTTTCACCTCTCCACGTTTCTGCGCCGTCCCATCTTCGATGCCGACGGTGACCGAATTGGACGCGTCCAGGACCTGGTCGCGCGACTCGGTGACGATCCACACCCGCCCATCGTGGGCGCGGTTATTCGTATTGAAGGCCGCGATCTCTTCGTACCGATTCGCAAGATCGGGGGCATCGAGAGGGGGAAGATGACTTTCGAGGGTCGACGAGTCGACCTGCGCAAGTTCGAACGTCGGCCGGGAGAGTTGTTGCTCGCCGAGGACCTCTTGGCGCGACACCTCATCAACCTCGTGCGTGGGCGCCTCATCATCGCCAACGAAATTGAAATCGCCTGCGTCGACAAGACCTGGGAGGTCGTGGGCGTCGACCCGAGTCGACGTCGCTTCGTGCGCCGCATCCTCGGTGCGCAGATGGGTCAGAAGGTCAAGGTCGACACGATGGTCGACTTCGCCTCCATCGAACCCTTCGTGAGTCACGTGCCGTCGGCGCGACTGCGTATTCCCTACCGCAAGCTCTCGCGCCTGCACCCCGCCCAGATCGCCGACCTCGTCGAAGAGGCCAGCCACGACGAGGGCAGTGAGATCATCGAGGCGGTCGGGCTCGACCGCGAGCTCGAGGCCGACGTCTTTGAAGAGCTCGACACGTCGCACCAGTTGGAGTTTCTCGAAGCGCGCAACGACGACGAAGCGGCCCGACTGCTGTCGCGTATGGAGCCGGACAACGCGGCCGACCTTTTGACCGAGATCGATCAAGAGCGCCGCCGTCCGATCCTCGATCGCTTAGCGCCCGAGCAACAGGTCAAGGTCCGCCACCTCCTGTCCTACAACGCCGACACGGCCGGGGGACTGATGAGTCCCGACTTCCTGTCGATTCCCGCGACGGCGACCGTCGCCGACGCACTCGACGCCATTCGCACCTCGAGCGTTCCGGCCGAGTCCTTGCAGATGGTCTTTTTGACGAACGAGAGCGGCCAGCCCATCGGCTCGGCGGCCATCGCGCCACTGGTGCGCGCTCGCCCCAGCGAACCGGCCCTCACGGTCGCGCGCACCCAACTCGCGCACGTCCACGCGCACTGGGACGTACCGCGCGTCGCGCGCAAGATGAGCGACTTTAACTTGACGGTCTTGCCGGTACTCGACGACGAGCACAACACCATGGTGGGCGTCGTCACGGTCGATGATCTGCTCGAGGAACTCCTGCCCCAGGGCTGGCGAGCCGAGTTCGGCGTAGGCGCGGTGGAAGAGTGACGCGCCGGTTCCTCGTCGGTCCCGTTCTAAGGGGGTCTGTTTGAAACCCCCTAGTACCAACTTCGTGACGCCACGCGCGTCGACACGACCTCGCACGCACCGGGACGGCGCTACCTCCTAGCCGCGACGAGGTCGTCCAACCCTACGACCACGACACGACGAAAGGAGGTGAAATGAGCAACCGCGAAACGCACGAGGGCCAGATCTCGGGCGCCTTTGGCACCATCGGCGGCCACGACCACGAGGCGCGTCGGGGACTGCGCGCGCGATTCTTGACGCTCCTCGCGATTATCGGTCCCGGACTTATCGTCATGATCGGTGACAACGACGCCGGCGGCGTGTCGACCTACGCGCAGGCTGGACAAAACTTCGGCTACTCGTTGTTGTGGACCTTGCCCCTGCTCATTCCCGTCCTCGTCGTGAACCAAGAAATGGTCGCGCGACTCGGGGTGGTTACGGGCATGGGCCACGGTCGCTTGATTCGCGAACGTATCGGACGACGGTGGGGCAACGTCGCGATCTCGTCGATTCTCGTACTGAACTTTCTCATCATCATCACTGAATTCATCGGCGTGTCGCTGTCGATGCGCTACTTCGGCGTCAGTCCCTACCTCTCGGTGCCGGTCGCCGTCGTGGCGCTCTTCGCGGTGACCGCGACGGGATCGTTTCGCCGCTGGGAGCGCTTCATGATGCTCTTCGTGGCCGTCAATCTTTTCGTGATTCCCTTGGTCCTGCGCGCGCACGTGTCGACGAGCGCGGTGACGCACAATCTCACGCACCCCGGCGTGCGCGGCGGCGTGTCGTCGGCCGGCGTGCTCTTAATCATCTCCATCATCGGCACGACGATCGCGCCCTGGCAGCTCTACTTTCAAGAGAGCAACATTGTCGACAAGCGCATTACGCCGCGCTGGCTGAACTACGAACGTCTCGACACCGTGATTGGTTCGGTCATCGTGGTGGTCGTGGCGACCTTTTTGATCGCCATCACGGCGGCGGGGCTTTCCGGGCACGGCGGTACCAACGCCTTCACCTCGTCACTCGACGTCGCTCGAGGACTGCGACGCTACGTGGGCCGCGGGACCGGGGACTTCTTCGCGATTCTGCTCCTCAACGCCTCGGTGATTGGCGCGGCGGTCGTGACGCTCGCGAGTAGTTACGCGGTGGGCGATCTCTCCAGTCGATTCAACAAGGGACTCAACGTGCCCTTTCGCGAGGCCAAGGGCTTCTACGGTGTCTTCGCCGGTCTGCTCAGCGTGGCCGGGATTGTGACGCTCCTGCCGGGCGCGCCCCTGGGCCTTATTACCTTGGCGGTTCAGGCGCTCTGTGGGGTCATGTTGCCGACGACGACCGTCTTCGTGTTGCTGCTCGCGAATGACCGGGCGGCCCTCGGACCCTGGGTCAACGCGAAGTGGCTCAACGTCGTCGCCATCGTCATCGTGGTGGTGTTGGTCGTCTTATCGATCGTCTTGATGGTGTCGACCCTCTTTCCCACGATGAACGTCGTGCGCCTCTCGTCGTGGCTGGGCGCCGGCGCGGCCGCGGCGCTCGTGGTGGGGCTACCCATTGGGCTACGTCGTAGCGCCCCGCGCGTTACCTACGACGTCGACCGACTGGACTGGCGCATGCCGCGCGCGGCCTTGCTCGAAACGCCGACGCCCTCGAGGGCGCGCCGAGTGCTCCTGTTCGCGAACGGCGTGTACCTGGCGAGCGCCGGATTGTTGTTAATCGTGCGCGTTATCCAACTCGCCACCTCGTAGTCTGCCAACGTGACGTCGAGCGCCTCTCTCGTTTTTGTGCACGCGCACCCCGACGACGAGTCGCTCTTCGGGGCCGGCGCCGCGCGCCACTACGCCAACGCGGGCGCGCGCGTGACGCTGGTGACCTGCACGCAAGGTCAACTCGGTCTCGACCAGGCGGCGCGGCCCGGCGCGGCGCCCGATCACGCCGCCCTCGCCACCGCCGCGACGCGCGCCGGCGAGTTAGTGCGCGCCGCGCAACTGCTCGGCTTTTCGCGCACGATCAACTTGGGGTACCTCGATTCGGGCATGGCGGGCTGGCCCCACAACGACGATCCGCGCGCGTTCGTCAACGCCGACGTCGAGGCGGGCGCGCGGGTGCTGGCCGCTCTGTTCGATGACGTCGGCGCGCGCGTGGTCGTGACCTACGACGAAAACGGCTTCTACGGCCACCCCGATCACGTCGCCGCCAACGTGCTCACGCGTCGCGCGGTGGTGCTGTCGTCGAACGTCGAACGCCTCTACTACCCGGTCGTACCCCGGGAGGTATTGGCGGACTTCGTCGAGGGTGCGCGGGCGCTCGACGTCTTCCTACCGGCGTGGGTAATTGATGCCGGTACTCACGTGCCACGCTCCATGGTTCACGCGACGCTCGACGTCCGCGCGCTGGCGGCGGTCAAACAGCGCGCGATGGCGACCCACGCCTCCCAGGTCGACAACGCCGAACTGGTTGGGATGCGCGCCGATCTCTTTAGTCTGCTCTTTGGTACGGAGTACTTTCAGCGCGCCTGGTCTCGATCACCGGTCGACGACGGCGCGGATGAGACCGATCTCTTTGGAGGATTGACATGGGACTGACGTTTCTCGCGGTGCACGCGCACCCCGACGACGAGGCGAGCTCGACCGGTGGGCTCTTTCGGCGGCTCGCCGACGAAGGGGTGCGCACGGTCCTGGTGACGTGTACCAACGGTGAGTGCGGCGACGCGCTCGACGGGGCGAAGCCCGACGCCGATCACCACGACGGCGACGAGGTCGCCAAGATTCGCGCCGTGGAACTCGACCGCGCGGTCGAGGTACTCGGTATCGAGCGTTTGGTGCGACTGGGGTACCGCGACTCGGGGATGATGGGCTGGCCCCAGAACGACGACCCCGATTCCTTCTGGGCGACCCCGATCGAGCAGGCGGCCGCCAAACTCGCCGAGGTCCTTCGTGAGGAACGACCCCAAGTGATCATGACCTACAACGCCTTTGGTTTCTACGGCCACCCCGACCACATTCAGGCCCACCGCGTGACCCTCGCCGCGATTGAACTGCTCGACTACCAGCCCACGCTGTACTTCAACGCCATCCCCGATTCGGTAATGGCGACGTGGCGCGAACGCTGGGCCGAGGAGGAACGCCTAAAGCGCGAGGCCGACCTTGCCGCGGGACGCGAACCGGAACCAGCGTTCGAGCCGACCGACGAAGACGGTGACGAGGTCAACATGGGTACGCCCGACGACCAGATCGACGTCGCCGTTGACGTGCGCGCGGTCGCCGACGCGAAGTTCGACGCGCTGGCCGCGCACGAGAGCCAGATCGGTGACTCGTTCTGGATGAAGATGGGCCGCGAGCGCTTTCGCGAAGAGATGCGTTTCGAGTGGTTCGTCCGCGCGGCCAACCCGCTCGGGTTGAGCGGGTTGGCCGACGACGTCTTCGTGGGGTACCGCTAACGCCCTTAGTAGCGGTAGGTGTCGGGCTTGAAGGGGCCCTCCACCGCGACCCCGAGGTACTCGGCCTGCTGTTTGGTGAGGGTCGTGAGCTTCACACCCAACGCCTCGAGGTGCAGTCGCGCGACCTTCTCGTCGAGGTGCTTGGGCAAGACGTAGACCTTCTTCTCGTACGCGCCACGGTTCGTGAACAGTTCGATCTGGGCCATCACCTGGTTGGTGAAGGAGTTACTCATGACGAAACTGGGGTGACCGGTCGCGTTACCGAGATTCAAGAGACGTCCCTCGGAGAGCACGATGATGCTGCGGCCATTGGGCAACGTCCACTTATCGACTTGGGGCTTGATCGTGGTACGCGTCACGCCCGGCAGACTCGCCAGACCGGCCATGTCGATCTCGTTGTCGAAGTGTCCGATGTTGCCCAAGATGGTTTGGTGCTTCATCATCTGCATGTGCGCCACGGTCACGATGTCCCGGTTGCCGGTCGCGGTGATGACCAGGTCAGCGATGGGCAGGGCCTCTTCGAGCGTGGTGACCTGGAAGCCGTCCATCGCGGCCTGCAACGCGCAAATGGGGTCGATTTCGGTGACGATCACGCGCGCGCCTTGGCCGCGGAGTGATTCCGCCGAACCCTTACCCACATCGCCGTAGCCACAGACGACCGCGACCTTGCCGCCAATCAACGTGTCGGTCGCCCGGTTGATGCCGTCAATGAGCGAGTGGCGACAGCCGTACTTGTTGTCGAACTTGGATTTGGTCACCGCGTCATTCACGTTGATCGCGGGGAAGAGGAGTGTGCCGTCGCGCTCACGCTCGTAGAGACGGTGCACGCCGGTGGTCGTCTCTTCCGAGACGCCCACGATGCCCGCGGCCATGGGCGCGAAAATCTTCTCGCCCGACTTCACGATGCGGTCGAGTAGTGACAAGATCACGCCGTACTCTTCGGAGTCGGTCGCCTCGGGCGCGGGCACCATGCCGAGGTTCTCGAACTCGAGACCCTTGTGGATGAACAACGTGGCGTCGCCACCGTCGTCGAGAATCATGTTGGGTCCACTGTGACCGGGCCAGCGCAGGAGCTGCTCGGTGCACCACCAGTACTCCTCTAACGTCTCGCCCTTCCAAGCGAAGACCGGCACGCCGGTGGGGTGCTCGGGGGTGCCGTGGGGACCAACGACGATGGCCGCGGCGGCGTGGTCTTGGGTCGAGAAGATGTTGCACGACACCCAGCGCACGTCGGCGCCCAGGGCGACCAGGGTCTCAATCAAGACCGCGGTTTGATTGGTCATGTGCAACGAGCCGGCAATGCGCGCCCCGCGCAGCGGTTGGCTCGCGGCGAACTCCTCGCGCATGGCCATGAGGCCGGGCATCTCGTGTTCGGCGAGTTCGATTTCGGCGCGGCCGAAGGCGGCGAGTGAAAGGTCGGCGACCTTGAAGTCAGTGAGGGCAGAGGTCATGATGCTCCTTGTAAGGATTGGGCTGAGTGCAGGCGCCGACCTCTGTCGCGTACGCCTGGTCACATCGTAGTGGTTGGACCTAAACGCCGACGCGAAACTCCACGACGTCGCCGTCGCGCATGACGTACTCTTTGCCCTCCACGCGCGCCTTACCGGCGGCGCGAACGGCGACCATGGATCCGGCCTCGACCAGGTCGTCAAAGCTCACGACTTCGGCCTTAATGAAGTGCTTTTGAAAGTCCGTGTGAATCTCGCCGGCCGCCTCGGGCGCGGTCGCGCCGTGACGAATCGTCCAGGCGCGAGCCTCCTTGGGTCCCGCCGTGAGAAACGTCTGGAGTCCGAGCGTGGCGAAACCGACGCGCGAGAGTTGCGCGAGACCCGATTCCTGTTGGCCGAACGACTGCAGGAGTTCGAGGGCTTCGGCGTCGTCGAGGCCCGAGAGTTCCGCTTCGACTTTGGCGCACAGCACGACACTCGGCGCGGGCGAGACCGAGGCCCGCAGTTCGTCAACCCGTTTGGCGTCACCGAGGGTGTCCTCATCAACGTTGAAGACGTAAATAAAGGGTTTGTCGGTCAAGAGGTGCAGATCGCGAATCTCCCCGCGATCCAACTCCTTGCCGAGTTGTGAGATGACGCGCCCTTCATTCAGCGCCGCCTGGGCGCGCTTGGCCTCGGCCAGCTTGATCGCGGCGTCCCCTCCGCGCTTGGCGTCGCGCTCGAGTCGCGTAATGGCCTTCTCCAACGTCTGCAGGTCGGCGAGCATCAGTTCGGTCTCAATCGTGGCCACGTCGCTCGCGGGATCGACACGACCGTCGACGTGAATCACGTCGTCGTCGTGAAAGACCCGCACGACCTCACAGATCGCGTCGCACTCACGAATGGCGGCCAAGAACTGGTTGCCGAGTCCTTCGCCCTCGGACGCGCCGCGCACGATTCCGGCGATGTCGACGAAGGTCACCGACGCCGGTAGGAGCCGCTCGGAGTGAAAGAGGTCGGCCAGTACCTGGAGTCGACCGTCCGGGACCGCCACGACGCCCACGTTGGGCTCGATGGTGGCGAAGGGATAGTTCGCCGCGAGGACGTTGTTCTTCGTCAGCGCGTTAAAGAGTGTCGATTTGCCGACGTTGGGCAGTCCGACAATGCCAATCGCGAGTCCCATAAGGGAGATAAGGCTAGTGCGCGAGCGACGCTCATTTTTAAGCGCCGTTGGACCCGTACTTAGCCATCCCTTACCCGCCGGAAGAACAATTGAAGTCATGAACGCAACTGCACGTCCACTCAAAGCCGTGACCTCATGGGTACTGACGATTCTGACGACCGTGGCACTGAGCGTCGGTATCGTCGCGACCCACCATCACCCCAGCGTCTCGAGCGCGGCGACGCCGGTGACGACGACCTCCCCGGCGCCGTCAACGACCTCGACCGGCCCGACCTCGACCAGTGCGCCGGCCCCGTCAACGGCGCCCCGCGCCGCGTCATCGACAACGTCGGCGTCGCCGTCAACGGCCCCGAGCGTGACCGCGCCGTCGAAGGCCCCGACCGTGACGTACGTGGGTGACGAATCGGCTTCGCCCGCGAATGACGCGTCCGCGGAGTCAACTATCAGTGGCGAAAACTAACGGAACGTTTCCCACAAATAGTTTGTGGCGAGGGACCCCCAGCCCTTACCATCGTGGCCATGACAAACGTTTCGGTGCACGAGGGCTTCGCGCCCTTTGGGGAATGGCAGACGTGGTATCGAGTGACGGGTGACCTGTCATCGGGCGTCACGCCGTTGGTCGTGGTTCACGGTGGTCCGGGCTGCACGCATGATTACGTCGCGTCAATCGCCGGCGTCGCAAACTGTGGTCGACCGGTCGTGCACTACGACCAGCTCGGCAACGGGCGCTCAACGCACCTGCGCGACCGAGGTGAGGACTTCTGGACGATTCAACTTTTCCTCGACGAACTCGACAATCTGCTCGAGCACCTCGGCATCAAGGACCGTTACCACTACCTCGGACAGTCGTGGGGCGGCATGCTGGGCGCCGAACACGCCATTCGCCGTCCGAGTGGCCTACGCGGTCTGATCCTCTCGAACTCGCCCGCGTCCATGGCGCTGTGGGCGAGTGAGGCGAAGCTCTTGCGCGCGCAGCTGCCCCGCGAGGTGGAAGCGGCACTCGACCGACACGAAGCAGCCGGCACGGTGAATGACCCGGAGTACCTTGCCGCGACCCAGGCCTACTACGACGAGCACGTCTGTCGCGTCGTGCCGAACCCGCCCGACGTCGTGCGGACCAACGAGTACATGGCTGACGACCTCACGGTGTACCTGACGATGAACGGTCCCAACGAGTTCTATTGCGTGGGCACGCTGCGCAATTGGTCGGTGGTTGACCGGGTCAAGGACATCGAAGCACCCACCCTGTTAATCTCCGGTCGTTACGACGAGGCGACGCCGGCGACGGTGCAACCCTTCTTCGATCAGATTCCGAACGTGCGCTGGGAGATCTTCGAAGAATCGAGTCACATGCCCTTCATTGAAGAGCCCGAGAAGTACCTGCGCGTCGTCGAAGACTTCCTCGCGGCGCTGGACTAGCGACCAGTCACCGCCGCCGCGGCGGTAGCGTGGAGCGTCGCTCGCCGTGGCGCTGTCGAAGCGCAACGGGCTCAACACGAAGGAGTGTTTATGGACGCAGGTCTCTATCGAGAGATCAATCGTCTGGCCGTGCACACGGCGTGGGCGCATCCGTTCATGAAATTTCTCGCGGTCTACGCGATTGGGCTCTTCGTCGTGCTGGTGCTCTACAGCTGGTGGAGTGCGCGTTACGCCAAGAACAACGTGCGCGCCGTCGCCGCGGCCGGCTGGGCAGTGATCGCGCCGTTCGCGGCGGTGGGCATCAACCAACTCTTTATTCACGCCTTCAAGCGTCCGCGTCCCTACTGGACGTTGCGGCACGTCGAAGTACTCATTGGCAAGGGTCACGACTACACCTTCCCGTCCGATCACGCGATGGCCTCGGGCGCCCTGGCGGCGGGTCTGTGGATCATCGCGCGTTACGGCCCGCGCGCGACGCGCCGCGTCGCCCAGATTGGCACCGCGCTCGCCGTCGCGATTGCCGTCGCGCGCGTCTACGTAGGGGTGCACTATCCCGGCGACGTCGTGGTGGGGCTCGTGCTCGGGGCGGGGATTACGGCGCTGGGGTGGTTCTTGCTCGGCGGAACCCTTACCGAGATCACGCGATTCCTTTCGCGGCGCGCGCTCTTTCGCCGACTCATCAACGCGGGGCGATTTCGCCGCTAGTTCTAGGGCTCTCGCGCCGCGCGTCGGACGCCGTAGCATGACGAACGTGAGCAACTCGACCGATCAGACCAATAATCCCTATCGACTGACGCCGAGTGCTGTCCCTCAGCGTTACCGCATTCGTCTTCGCCCCGACCTCGCGAGCGCCAGCTTCACGGGTTCAGTGGCGATCGATCTCGAGATTAAAGAGCCGGTGCGCGACCTGGTGGTGAACGCCATTGAACTCGACGTCGACGCGGCCACGTTGCGCGTTGGTGAACGCGAGCTGACCTCGCGCGCGGCCGAGCTCGACGCGCAGTTCGAAACGGCGAGTTTCGCCTTCGACGAGGAGTTGGCGCCGGGTGCCGCCACCTTGACGATTTCGTTTCGCGGGATCTTGAACGACCAGCTTCGCGGTTTCTACCGCTCGACCTTTACGGACCCCCAGGGTCACGAACACGTCATCGCCACCACGCAGTTCGCCACGACCGACGCGCGACGGGCCTTTCCCTGTTGGGACGATCCCGCGGTCAAGGCGACCTATCAAGTCACGCTCGAGGTTCCCGAGGACCTCGCGGCCTTCGCCAACACCCACGAGATCTCGTCGACGCCGCTGGGCGATGGCTACCGAGAGGTGGTCTTCGCCGAGTCCATGAAGATGTCAACGTACCTCGTGGCCTTCGTGGTGGGCGCCTTTGAGTCCACCGAGGTCATTGACGTCGCCGGTACGCAACTGCGCGTCATCTACCCGGTCGGTAAGGGGGGACTAACAGCGTGGCCCATCGAGTCGGCCGTGTTCGCCCTCAAGTTCTTTAGCGACTACTTCGCGATTCCCTACCCCGGGGACAAGGTCGACCTCATCGCGATACCCGACTTCGCGGCGGGGGCCATGGAGAATCTCGGTCTCATTACCTTTCGCGAAACCGACCTGTTGATTGACCCGGCCAGTGCGTCGATCGTGGAACTCGAGCGCGTCGCGATGGTCGTGAATCACGAGTTAGCCCACATGTGGTTCGGCGACCTCGTCACCATGGAGTGGTGGGAAGGTATTTGGCTCAACGAGGCCTTCGCGACCTTCATGGAGTCACTGTGCACGGACCAGTTCCGTCCCGAGTGGCAGAAGTGGGTTCGCTTTCACCCCGACCGCGAATCGGCCTTCGCGGTCGACGCGCAACACTCGACGCGACCCATTGAGTACCAAGTCGTGTCGCCCGATGAGTGCCGGGGCATGTTTGACGTGTTGACGTACGTGAAGGGCTGCGCGGTCCTGCGCATGCTCGAGCAGTACCTCGGCGCGACGACGTTTCGTGACGGTATTCGTGCGTACTTGAAGCGTCACGCCTACGCCAACGCGGTCACCAAGGACCTCTGGCGCGCCCTCGAAGAGGCGTCGGGTAAGCCCGTCGGCGACATCATGGACACGTGGATCCTCCAGGGTGGCTTTCCGCTGCTGCGCGTTGACAGAGGCGTCGTGACGCAAGAGCCCTTCATGTTTACGCCCGCGCATGGAGCGTCGGCTATCGGCAGCGCGTGGAAAGTGCCGTTGCAGGTTCGAGCCCTCGACGGAGCCACGACCACGCAACTACTCGACGCGTCGAGCGCGCCACTCAGTCTCGAAGGTCCAACGATCGTCAACGGGGGAGGCTGGGGTTTCTTTCGTACCGTCTACGACGCGGATCAACTGGCCCAGCTCGCCACGCGACTGCGCGACCTCGACGCGCTCGAACGCGCGGTGCTCCTCGCCGACACGTGGGCGTCGATTCAGGTTGGTCGGGCCCAATTCAGCGACCTGTTCACGCTCGCTCGGGGACTACGCGACTTCGACGAACCCTCGGCGTGGGATCTCGTGGGTCGCGCGATCGGCCTCGCCGATCGGATCTTGGACGAAAACGGTCGCGAGGTGTTGGCGTCGGTCGTCCAATCGCTCTACGGTCCGGTCTTCGCCCGTCTCGGCTGGGTACCGCGCGACGGCGAATCGGCCCAGGCCAGTGAGTTACGCGCGAGCGTCGTGAGCGTCCTCGGCCATCAAGGTCGAGACGCCGACGTCATCGCCGAAGCCGTTCGACGCTTCGACGCGAACGAGGTCAGCGGTGATCTCGCCAACGCCGTGGTCGCCATCACCTTGGCGCAAGGGCGCGAGGGCGATGACCTGGTGTGCGCCGAACGTCGCCGTACCGCCAGTTCCCCCCAAGAGGAACAGCGCTACCTCTTCGAGCTGGCGAACTCGGGCAGCGACGAGGTTGTGCTCGCCGCACTCGAGAACGCCTTCACCGAGGTACGAACCCAGGACGCGCCCTACTTCATTGGGGCGCTCATGCGCAGTCGCGACGTTGGTCCCGAAGTCTGGCGCCGAACCTCAGTGCGCCAGTCGGAAGCGATCGAGCGATTCCCTTCGATCGCCTTTGACCGCATGTACGGAGGGGCCGCCAGTTTCGTGGACGGCGCGTTGGCCGACGAGGTGCGTGCCTTTCACGAAGCCAACCCGCTGCCGGTGGGCCAACAGATGGTCCAACAGATACTCGATTTGATGGACGTCAACGTTGCCGTCGCGCAACGCAATCGTGCCACGCTGGCCGACGAGTTAGCGCGGTTTCTCGAGAGCTGACGGGGGCCTGTTACTCCTCGAGTAACGAAAGCCAGATTTCTTCGGCGCGTTCGAGGGCGACCTGCACGTCGGCTAACTCGCGACCGAGCGCGAGTTGAGTGACGTGGTCGTTCGTCGCGAGCAGTTTGTCGTGCAGTGCGACGCGTCGACGCTCGAGACGCGTCATCTCCTTTTCCGCGTCGCGCAGTTGACGACCCGTCGGCGGTTTACGGTCGCCGCGCGCGTCGTCACCGTCTCGGGGTCCGGTGTCGTCGTTGGCCTGGGCGATCCAGGCGTCGATGCCACCCGGCACGTCACGCAAGGTGCCGTCGCGTCGCACCTGAATGAGACGGTCGGTGGTGCGGCTGAGAAACGTTCGGTCGTGCGAGACGACGACCAGCGTGCCGGGCCACTGTCGCAAGAAGTCCTCGAGGAGTCGAATCGTCTCGAGGTCGAGGTCGTTGGTGGGTTCGTCGAGAAACAAGACGTTGGGACGAGACGCGAGCACGAGCAAGAGCTGGAGCCGTCGTCGTTCGCCGCCCGAGAGGTCGCGCGCTTTGGTGAGGGGCAGGGCGCCGGTGAACCAAAAGCGCCGCATTAACGCGAGGTCGCCCGGTGAGCCGGGCGCGCCGCGTGGTCCGGCGACCAACTCTTGGACGCTGCGATCGAGGTCGAGGTCGCCGTCGTGTTGCTCGAAGTAGGACGAGACCACCGTCGGTCCGTACTTCACCGTCCCCGAGGTGGGCACGAGTCGGCGCTCCAAGAGATTCAAGAGCGTCGACTTACCCGCGCCGTTCGGGCCGACGACGCCGACGCGGTCGCCCGGACCGAGATCGAGGTCGACGTCGCGCACCACGGTGCGCTCGCCGTCAAAGGAGAACGTGACGCGGTGGGCTCGTACGACGGTGTTACCGAGTCGCGGGGTGTCAAAGCTCAACTCCAGTGCGTCGTCACGAACACCGCCGGTGGGCGCGGCGGCTAACAACCGCTCCGCCGCGTCGATCCGCGCTTGGGGCTTCGTGGAGCGAGCCTTCACGCCGCGGCGCAGCCACGCGAGTTCGGTGCGCGCCAAGTTCCTTCGCGTCTGCTCGGCGCTCGCGGCGCGTTCCTCGCGCTCGGCCTGGGCTTCGAGGAGTTGCGCGTAGCCACCCGCGTGGACGTAGGTCACGCCACGGTCGATTTCAATCATGCGCGTCGTGACTTGGTCGAGCAAGAAGCGGTCGTGACTGACCAGGACCACGGCGCCACGAAAGCGCAGAATCTGATCCTCGAGCCAGCGGATCGCTTCGAGGTCGAGGTGGTTCGTTGGTTCGTCCAAGATCAAGAGGTCGTAGGGGTGGGTGAAGAGTTCCGCGAGGGCGACGCGCTTGGCCTGGCCGCCCGAAAGTTGTCCGGCCGGCACCTTGACGACCTCGGCCATGTCGAGACGCTCAAGGGTGGCGTCAATCTCCCAACTGGTACCGAGAATCTGGCGCACCGTGCCTTCACCTAAAACAGGAATCTGCTCGAGGTAACCAACGCGTACCTCACGACCGCGACGAAGTTGACCGGCGTCGGGGGCCAGGCGTCCGGCGAGGACTTTTAAGAGGGTCGACTTGCCGGCCCCGTTGATTCCAACGACACCCACGCGGTCACCGGAGGAGATCGTGAGGCTGAGATTGGTGAGGATGTCATGGTCAGCGCCGTCGACACGAACATTTTGGAGGTCAACGAGGATTGCCACGAGACCTGAAGGTTAGCGACGCTCGACGTCGTCGCCAACCTTCAGCGCGGGAACGGCACTGTTCGTCGGCCCTCAATCAGTGAGGCTCAGGTAACCGGTCGCGACAGATGCGAAAGGCGACGTCCGCGAGACAGCGCTCGACGTCACGACGCGCGACCACTTCGCCGTAGAGGTCCGTGAGGTTCCACGTGGCGACGTCAACGAGCGGTGCGGCGACGTCGCGCGTCACGTCACCCGCGACCAACGCGACGGGCGTCGTGACCTCGCGAGCCATGGTCACGATTGATCCCGTCACCTTGCCCGACAGTGACGTCACGTCGAGTCGGCCCTCGCCCGAAATGACGAGATCGGCCCGCAGGATTCTTTCGTGCAAGCGTTGGTGACGCGCGACGAGCGCAAAGCCGGAGGTCACGCGCGCGCCGGCGGCCCAGAGTCCACCCGCTAGTCCACCGCCCGCCCCCGTGTCGCGCGACGTGAGGACGTCGCGACCTTGGAGCGATTGCAGAAACGCGGCGTCGCTGCGTAGTCGCTCCTGCAGCGTCGCCACGGCGTCGTCGTCGGCACCCTTTTGACGGGCGAAGACGGTGGCCGCGTCGAGAAACGGCACCGTGACGTCAACGGCAACAACCACGTCGACGCCGTTGGCGAAGGGGACACGTCCGCCGAGGGCGCGCAGCGCGCCGCGTCCCGCGTCGGTACTGGCGAGTCCACCGACGCCAACGATGATGGTGGTAGCGCCGTCGTCGAGCGCGGCCCCCATCAATTGACCGACGCCGTAGGAGTCGGCGCGGAGCGCCTCGACCGAGCGCGGGGCCGTCACGAGTTGGGCACCACTGGCGAGCGCGCTTTCAATGATGGCGGTCGCCCCGTCTCGGCGCCACCCGGCTCGCACGGGTTGCCCGAGAGGGCCGGTAACCACCGTGTCGCGATTCGCGCCACCAAAGACCTCGAGGAATCCCTCGCCACCGTCGGCGACGAGGCACTCGTCAACGTCCCACTGGGCTCGACGCGCTCCGGTCGCGAGGGCCGCGCTCGCGGCCACGGCGCTTGCGGTGCCTCGGAACTTGTCGGGGGCGACGAGGACGCGTCGCGAGCGCGACGGGTCGAGCGACATGGGGCCAAGGTAGCACCGCACGTTCTGGCCCTCGCGCCGCAAGCGCTCGCGAATTACTTCGTCGTGTTGGCCGGCGTGGGACTGGGGGTGGTGACGTCGGCCAGCGAGCCAACCCATTCCACTTGAAGACCGTTCGGCGTCATCACGCGCGCTATCGAGGGACGAACGGAGCGGTACAGCGCGAGCGCGACCGAACCGGCGAGCGCCAGGGCGTTGTTCGATTGTTGACCGAGTACGACAATGTACGTGGTGATGATCGTCGAGTTAAGTCGCAGGTTGACCGCCATGGCGTCACAGCCACCGGCCGCTTGGGTGTAGCCCGATTTCACGCCGGCCACCCCGTCGTAACCGAGGTCGGGCGTGAACGTGCCGACGACGCCCTGCACCGGGAGCCACACCTTGGTCAAAGTAGCGATGCTTCGAATGAGGGGTTCATTGGTCATCACGGCGATGGTGATGATGAGTTGGTCACTCGCGGTCGAGACGTCGCCGGCGGAAATGCCCGTGACGTCCACGTAGTGCGTGTGGGACATGCCCATCGCGAGCGCCTCGCGGTTCATGAGCGTGACGAACTGTGGTGTGGAGAGACCCGTTAGTTGGACGAGCAGTTGGGCGTAATCGCCGGCCGAGTGAACGATGACGCCGCGTAGCAGTGTTCGCTCGCAGATTCGTTGTCCAAGGGCCACCGCGACCACGGACTGTTGCTGAGCGACGTCGTGGCGATAGAGCGCGACGTCGTGGGCGCTTACCGTCTCGCAGGCTCCTAATCCATTGTTCACGAGCGGAAACTGGTGTAGCACGATCCAAACGGTCATCAGCTTCGTGAGACTGGCGATGGGCACGATTGGCTGATGCGGTGACGACACGCCCACGTTGAGTTGGGGAATCGCCAGGGCCGCACTCCCCTTGGCGGGCCAGACCGGTGTCGTGACGCGCCTCGTCACGGGCAGTGTGGTGGTCGTTGAGCCCGTGGGCAGGGTGGTGGTTGAACCGGTCGGCGCCGTGGTGGTCGTTGAGCTCGTGGGCAGGGTGGTGGTTGAACCGGTCGGCGCCGTCGTGGTCGTGGAACCGCCCGCCACGGTCGTTGTACTGGACGGCGACACCGTGGTGGAGGTGGTCGTCGTGGGCAAGGCGTTGGCCAACTCGGCGCCTAACTGGGGTCCTGTGGTGAGGCCGACGACCACGACGCCCGCGACGACGCCCCACCAGCCCCGGGCGAGACGCGAGGGCTTCATAACTTCAATGTACCGGGATGACGCGGCGAAGAATGGTCGGGGATACCGGTGGCCAAGGTACGAGTAACCGCCGCGATTTTTTGTTGAATATCGGTAACTAACCTAGGGAGGTGAAATCAATCAAAAGGTGGAGCCATCTGACCGCGGCGGGAGCGCTCGTGTCGCTCGGATCACTCTCCTTCGTCGGCCTGACGCCAGCCTCGGGAACCCTTGCGGTGCCCGCGTTTTCGATCAGACTCGAGGATCAACTGCTCGCGGAGTTGGGGTACTTACCCGTGTCCTTTCAGCCAACTGGTCTGACGACGACGTCAACCACTACGACGTCAACCACGACGACGTCAACCACCACAACGTCAACCACCACGACCTCATCGACCACCACCACCACCCCGGTGAGCACGTCCAGTACGACGACGACGGTGCCGACGACGACGACCACGGTGGTGAAGCCGATCCACCACGTCAGTCCGACCAAATTGGTGCCCGGCCGCTTCGAGTGGCGATTCACCAATTTGCCGAACGCCCTTCGTGCGCAGTGGCACGTCGGAAATGACAACGTGGTCCTTCGAGGCGCGTTAATGCGCTTTCAATCGGTCAATGGATTGGCCACGACGGGGGCAATCGACGGTACAACCTGGAAGACGCTTGTTCGCGCCGCCCTCCAGCATCGCGTCGATCCCTCGACGTATAACTACGTCTACGTCAACAAGGCACTACCCGAAACAGTGTCGCTCTACGCGAATAACCAACTGGTGTACAAGACGCTGGTGAATACCGGCGTGGCGGGAGCGCCGACCGCGGACGGAACCTTCCCGGTGTACCTGCGCTACGTCACCACGACGATGTCGGGTGTGGACACGAGTGGCAAGCACTATCACGACACCGGGATTCCGTGGGTGTCGTACTTCAACGGTGGCGACGCGCTGCACGGCTTCATACGCGCCTCGTACGGTTACCCCCAGAGTTTGGGTTGCGTCGAAATGACGTTCAATAGTGCGGCCTCGATCTGGCCGCGCACGCCGATTGGCACACTCGTTACCGTTCGCTGAAATCGGCGTGGCGGGACGAATACGGGTCGAATCGGCCACCCGGGCCCTTCGTTCGTGGCGGGTCTTGGGCGTGTTTGAATGGTAGGGAACCATGGAAAATCGTGACGTGGTTCGATGTCAAGGTTGTGCTGCAGTGGTGCCCGGAGCACGATTCCTCGATTAAGGGGGATGGAAACCCAGGTAAGCCCTCGTAGCTCAGGGGATAGAGCATCGGTTTCCTAA
>JANWIR010000026.1 GCA_025449805.1 Acidimicrobiales bacterium
ACGTCGGCGTCACCCACGAGCGCGAGACCAGCCCGCACCGACGCCGAACGCGTCGGGCCACCAGTGGCGACCGCGTCGGCACCTTCGCCCGCGCCGCGGTAGTCCTCGGGCACGACGACGACGACGCGCTCGGCGACGCAGCGCGCCAGGCGCACCGCGCGCGCCGCGAGCGTTTCTTCGCCGAGCAGCGCGAACTGTTTACGTTCGCCAAAACGAAGACCGCGGCCGGCGGCCACGACCACGGCCGCCACGCTCATGGCTAGGGCAGAACCGAGGCGAGCTTCTCCTCGGCCGCCTCCGTGTCGACGTTGAGCGCGAAGGTCAACTCCGACACCAGGATCTGGCGCGCGCGCGTGAGCATGCGCTTCTCGCCCGCGCTGAGTCCCTTGTCCTTGTCACGAATCGAGAGGTTCCGCACGACCTCGGCAACTTGGTAGATGTCGCCGGAGCGCAGCTTCTCGGAGTGGTTCTTGAAACGACGCGACCAGTTGGTCGGCATGCGCGCTTCCTTCTTGCGCAACACCGCGAAGACCTCTTCGACCTCTTCGTCGTTGATGACGTCACGCAGCCCTACCGACTCGGCGTTCGCGACCGGGACCATCAAGACGAGGTCGGTGTAGGCCACTTTGAGTTTGAGGTAGTCCTGTTTGACGTCAAAAGCCGTCATTTTCTCGATCTTTTCCACGGTGCAGGCGCCGTGGTGGGGGTAGACGAGACGGTCACCCTTTTTGTACTTACGAGCCGTCATTACGGTGGTCACTCCTCGAGGACTCCCCCAAAACGGTGGCTTAGGGGATTAGCAATTCTACCAGACCTTGCCTAAAGCGTGCCGGGTTGGGCCGCGGCCAACACGTCGCCCAAGGCGGCGCACCGCGTTATCGCCAGGCCCTCCACCGTTACGTCGTCACCGACGCGGGGTACCAACGCGCGCCGGGCCCCACGGCGCTGGGCTTCGCGCAGGCGCCGCTCGAGGTCGCTCACCGAGCGAAGCTCCCCGGCGAGACCCACTTCGCCGATTACGACGAGGTCGCGATCGACCACGAAGTTCAGTCGCGCCGACGCGACCGCCAGCGCGAGGGCCGCGTCGGCGGACGGTTCGACCGCGCTGAGTCCGGCCGCCGTTGCGGCGTAGACGTCAAGACCGGCCAGGTCGAGACCACCGCGCGCCTCGAGGACGGCCAGCATCAGCGAGAGTCGCTGGCTGGAGACCTGGTGGGCTACGCGTCGCGACGGACCACTCGACGTGGCGACCAGGGCCTGCAGCTCGACGAGAAACGACCGCGAACCGTCACTGGTCATCGTCGTCACGACCCCGGGCACGGCAACGTCCGCGCCGCCGGGTACCGACGCCGGGTCCCACGCGCGCAGACCATCACCCACCATCTCGAAGAGCCCCACCTCCCCCGTCGCGGCGAAGCGATGTTTCAGCGCGCGCAGTATGCGCAACGTGCCACGCCGGTCACCTTCCACGCGCACCACCGTGTCAACTAAGTGCTCGAGTGCCCGTGGGCCCGCCAACTCGCCGTCCTTTGTGACGTGGCCAATCATGAGCAACGCGACCCCCGTCTCCTTCGCGCGGGCGCACAGTCGCTCGGCGACGCGCCGCACTTGGGCCACCGATCCGGGCGTGGCGGTGGCGTCGTCGTCACGCAACGTCGATACCGAGTCCACGACGACGAGCGTGCGCGATGTCGTGAAGAACGCGTCCACCTGATCGACCGAGGTGACGGCCGCCGCCTCGAGGCCGGGCGGCACCACGCCGAGTCGTCGGGCGCGCCGGGCGACCTGCGCGAGTGACTCCTCGGCCGACGCGAGGGCGACGTCGTGACCGGAGCGCGCCATCGAGGTGAGCAGCGCCAGCGCCAACGTGGACTTGCCCACGCCGGGTTCACCGAAGAGCAACGTCGTCGAACCGGCCACCAGGCCGCCACCCACGACCCGATCGAACTCCTCGACGCCCGTCGCCGTTAAGGCCGCGTCGTCGCTGACCCCGTTGAGGTCAACCAGGACGCTGGTGATGGTTCGATCGTTGGTGCCGGCACTCTCGAGAGCCCCCCAGGCGCCGCAGCTCGTGCAGCGACCGATCCACCGCGGCGCGTGGGCGCCACAGTCACGACAGACGTAGAGCGAGTGTTCTTTCACGGCCCCACCGTAGGCAGGGGCTGTGACGTGGTCGAACTAGGCGTTCGGTGAGAGGTCCTCGAAGTCCACCGACGGCGGCAGGCCCTCAACACCCTCAAAGCTCAGACGCTCGCCGTCGGGACCCTGCTCGGTGTCGATCACAATGGTCTGGCCCGCGCGGAACTCCTTGAAGAGAATCTTCTCACTCAAGACGTCCTCGACGTACTGCTGTACCGCACGACGCAACGGACGCGCGCCGAGTTCGGGGTCGTACCCCTTGTCGGCGAGGAAGCCCTGCGCCGCGGCGGAGAGTTCGAGGCCTAGACCCTGCACCGCGAGTTGTTCACGCAAACGCGTGATGAACAGATCGGCGATTGCCATCACTTCTTCCTTGGTCAACTCGTGGAAGACAATGGTGTCGTCGATGCGGTTCAAGAACTCCGGTCGGAAGTGCGCCTTGAGCGCCTGGTGGACCCGTTCCTTCATTCGCTCGTGCGTCGCCAGATCCGAACCCTTGCCGAAACCAATCGCCGCTTTGCGCAAGTCGGCGGTCCCGAGGTTCGAGGTCATGATGAGAATCGTGTTCTTAAAGTCCACCGCACGACCTTGGGAGTCGGTCAAGCGACCGTCTTCGAGAATCTGCAACAGCGTGTTGAAGACGTCGGGGTGCGCCTTTTCGACCTCGTCAAAGAGGACGACGGAGAAGGGCTTGCGTCGCACGGCTTCGGTCAACTGACCACCTTCGTCGTAGCCGACGTAGCCCGGGGGCGAACCGACCAAGCGACTCACCGAGTGCTTCTCCATGTACTCCGACATGTCGAGTTGAATCAACGCGTCCTCGTCATCGAAGAGGAACTCGGCCAGAGTCTTCGCGAGTTCGGTCTTACCCACACCGGTCGGGCCGAGGAAGATGAACGACCCACCGGGGCGCTTGGGGTCCTTGAGGCCGGCGCGGGTGCGTCGAATCGCGCGCGACAACGACACCACGGCCTCGTTTTGTCCGATGATGCGCTTGTGCAACTCGTCTTCCATGCGCAGGAGCTTGGTCGTCTCCTCTTCGGTCAGGCGGTAGACGGGAATGCCGGTCCAGTTGGCCAGTACTTCGGCGATGGTCTCTTCGTCCACCAGATCAAAGGTGGTGCCCCCCGAGGCCTTGACGCTCGCGTCGAGTTCGTCTTTTTTGGCCACGAGATCGCGCTCTTGCTCTTCGAGGGCCTTGGCCTGCTCGAGCGCGCCACTCTCCATGGCCGACTCCTTGTCGGCGCGCACGCGCGCGATGTCCTCGTCGTACTTCTTGGCCGCGGGCGGCGCGTCCATGCGACGAATGCGCAGACGACTACCGGCCTCGTCGATGAGGTCGATGGCCTTGTCGGGCAAGAAGCGGTCGGCGATGTAGCGGTCGGCCAAATTGGCCGCCGCGATGAGTGCCTGGTCGGTGATCTTGACCGCGTGGAACTCCTCGTAGACCTCGCGCAGACCCTTCAGGATTTCGATCGTCATTGCCACCGAGGGCTGTTCGACCTTGACCGGCTGAAAGCGTCGCTCGAGCGCGGCGTCCTTTTCGATGTGCTTGCGGTACTCGTCAATCGTGGTCGCGCCCACCGTCTGCAGTTCCCCGCGGGCCAACATCGGCTTCAAAATGGAGGCGGCGTCGATCGCGCCCTCCGCGGCGCCCGCGCCGACCAGCGTGTGAATCTCGTCAATAAAGAGGATGATGTCGCCGCGCGTGCGGATCTCCTTCAAGACCTTCTTTAGGCGCTCCTCGAAGTCACCGCGGTACCGCGATCCGGCGACCAGCGCGCCGAGGTCGAGGGTGTAGAGCTGCTAATCGGCCAAGGTGACCGGCACCTGGTTCGCGACGATGCGCTGGGCGAGACCCTCGACGATCGCGGTCTTACCGACGCCCGGCTCGCCAATGAGAACGGGGTTGTTCTTGGTGCGACGCGACAGCACCTGCATGACGCGCTCGACTTCCTTCTCACGACCGACCAGAGGGTCAAGTCGGCCCTCTCGCGCGAACTGCGTGAGGTTGCGACCGAACTGGTCGAGCACGGCCGAGCCGCCCTGACTCTCGGCGTCACCCTTGGATCCCGACTGGCCACCGGCCGCGCCCGGCTCTTTACCGGCTTGACCCGACATCATCTGAATTACTTGGGTGCGCACGCGCGCCATGTCGGCGCCGAGGTCGTTGAGGACCTGGGCCGCCACGCCCTCACCCTCGCGCACCAGGCCCAAGAGCATGTGCTCGGTACCGATGTAGGAGTGACCCAACTGCAGGGCCTCGCGGAGCGAAAGTTCCAGGACCTTCTTCGCCCGGGGCGTGAAGGGCGGGGACCCCGGTGAGGGGTTGGTGTTGGCCCCGATGGCCTCTTCGACCTTCTCGCGCACCACGTCGAAACTCACGCCGAGGGCGTCGAGGGCCTTCGCCGCCACGCCCTCGCCCTCGCGGATCAGTCCGAGCAGGATGTGTTCGGTCCCGATGAAGGCGTGATTCAGGTCACGGGCCTCTTCTTGGGCGAGCACGAGCACTCGGCGGGCACGGTCAGTAAAACGTTCGAACAAGGTTCGTCCTTTGGTCTCTGTATTTGCAGTGTACCGGTGGTGACGGCGAAACAGACTCCGGCCCCGATGGCCCGGTGAGCGCCTCATCTAAGGTGGGGAAGTGAATCCGCACGAACGGCTCCGCCTGCCCCTCGTCGAAGCCGATCTCGCGCAACTCGAGACGCTGCTCGCCGAGTCCGTGGTCATTGGCGAGGCCTACCTCGACTCGGTGACGACGCACCTTATTTTCGCCGGTGGCAAGCGACTTCGCCCCCTGCTCGCGGTCGCCTCGGCGACGGGCGGTGAGCGTGAGGCCACGCGTGACGATCTCTTAGGTGGGGTGGCGCTCGAACTCATGCACCTGGCCTCGCTGTATCACGACGACGTAATGGACGAAGCCGTCGTTCGTCGCAACGTCGACAGCGTCAACGCGCGCTACGGCAATCTCATCGCCATCGTGGCCGGGGACTATCTCATGGCGCGCTCGGCGGCCATCGCCGCGGACCTCGGCACCGACGTGGCCGGGCTGCTCGCGCGCACGCTCGCGTGGCTGACCCGCGGACAGGTCTCCGAAGTGCGCACCGCGTACTCCACGGCGCGCACCGAGGCCGACTACTTCGAAGCGATTGAGGGTAAGACCGCGTCACTCATGGCGTCGAGTTGTCGCGTGGGAGCGATGACCGCGCGCCTCCCCG
This sequence comes from Acidimicrobiales bacterium, assembly GCA_025449805.1. Lineage (GTDB taxonomy): Bacteria > Actinomycetota > Acidimicrobiia > Acidimicrobiales > RAAP-2 > RAAP-2. The sequence goes on from JANWIR010000026.1 coordinate 5,358, forward strand.
ACGCGCAGCGTGACGCCCTCACCGAGTTCGGTCGCTGTTTTGGCATGATCTACCAACTACGTGATGACGTGCTCGACCTCACCGCCACGAACAACCAGCTCAACAAGCCGGCCGGTCAAGACCTCACCGAGGGCATCTACAACCTCCCCACGCTCTTCGCGCTCGCTGACGACAAGGTGGGCGACGAACTCCACGCCCTCTTGGGTCGCCCACTCAGCGACGACGAGCGCGAGCACGCGCGCAAACTCGTCGTGGCCACCGACGGCGTCGAGCGCACCATTGACGTGGCGAGGTCCTACCTCGACCTCGCGCGCACCGCGCTCGAAGTGGTGCCGAGCACGCCGTTGCGCGAGGGCTTCACCGCACTGACCGAAAGTCTCCTCGAGAACCTCGAGGCGTAGTGGCTCAGTCGCGCAGCGGCTTGAGCGTCGGAAAGGCAATCACCTCGCGGATGTTGGACTCGTCGGCGATCAGCATGGCGAGACGGTCGAGTCCGACGCCGAGACCGGCCGTCGGCGGTAGTCCCCATTCGAGCGCGCGCAGGTAGTCCTCGTCGATAATCATGGCCTCGTCGTCGCCGGCCGCCGCGAGACGGGCCTGATCCTCGAAGCGCGCGCGTTGTTCCACCGGATCAATGAGCTCGGTGAAGCCGTTCGAGAGCTCGCGCCCCGCGGCGTAGGACTCGAAGCGCTGGGTCAAAAGTTCGTCGTTGGGATCGCGGCGCGCGAGCGGCGAGATCTCGACGGGGTGGCCCGTCACGAAGACGGCGTCCCACAAGGTGGACTCCATGGTCGCGCCGAAGAGCTCCTCCAGGCACCGTCCCGGTCCCCACGACGCGTGCGCCTCGACGTCGCGTTCGGCCAAGAGCTTGACCAGGTGCGCGCGCGGCGTGTGCACCGAGACCTCCTCGCCCACACCCTCGGAGGCGAGTTCCGTCATCGAACGTCGCGCCCAGGGCGTCGACAGCGAAAGTTGGCGACCCTGATACTCAATCTCGGTCGTCCCCAAAACGTCGAGCGCCACACCGGCCACGAGCTCCTCGGTGAAGGTCATCATGTCCTCGTAGTTCCAGTACGCCGCGTAGAGCTCGAGTGACGTGAACTCCGGATTGTGTCGCGGGCTCACCCCCTCGTTGCGAAAGAGTCGGCCGATCTCAAAGACGCGCTCGAAGCCGCCGACCACCAGTCGCTTGAGCCACAACTCGGGCGCGATGCGCAAGAAGAACTCGGCGTCGAGCGCGTTGTGGTGCGTCTTGAAGGGTCGCGCCGCCGCGCCCGTGGGGATGGGGTTGAGAATGGGCGTCTCCACCTCAACGAATCCCTGTGACCAGCAACGTTCGCGCACCGAACGCACGACCTGACTGCGACGCAGTAGGGAGCGACGCGAGAGATCGTTGGCCCACAGGTCGGCCTCGCGGTGGCGGTAGCGCAAATCGAAGTCGGCGATACCGGCCCACTTGTCGCCGAAGTTGTGCAGCGCTTCGGCTAACCGCACCCAGGTCGCGACCTTGACCGAGAGTTCGCCGCGCTTGGTGCGCACGACCTCACCCTCGACCCCGACCCAGTCGCCGAGGTGCAGTTTCGAGAACGCCTCGAACTCCTCGGTGACCTGACTCAGCGCGAAGAGTTGCACCTCACCACTGGAGTCGCGCATTGTCGCGAAGGCCAACTTGCCTTGACGTCGCAGCAACATCAAGCGACCGGCGACGCGGACCCGAACCCCCGACTCTTCTCCGTCGCTTAACGCGGCGTAGTTCGACTGCAGATCCGCGGCGAAGGCGTTGTGGTCGAACTGGTAGCTACTGGTCACGTCGTCTCTTTCGAATAATTCCTTTCATGCACGATACGCAATCCGTGCAGGGTCAGCCACGGCTCAACGTGCTGCACGCGGCGCGTGTGGGGCGCGATCAAGCCGGCGAGCCCTCCGGTCGCGATGACCGTCGCCTCGCCGAGCTCATCGAGAATGCGTTCCACCACCCCGTCGACCTGCGCGGCGAAGCCGTAGAGGACGCCCGACTGAATCGACTC
>JANWIR010000027.1 GCA_025449805.1 Acidimicrobiales bacterium
ATGGCCGGGGTGCGCGGGATGCGCCCCGAGACGCTCAACTACGGCGGCGAGGCGACGCACCTCCGCGACGTGTGGGTGGCGGTGCGCGCGGCGCTGCGCGAAGTACTCGAACACGTGACGCTCGGTCAGGTACTGCGCGGTGACTTGCCACTGGCGGTGACGCGTTTTACCGACGACCCCGACGCGTGGATTACTCGGGTGCTATGACGCGACTGCACACCGACGGCGCCTGCCGTGGGAATCCGGGACCGGGGGGCTGGGCGTGGGCCGAGGGTAAGGACCACTTCGCGAGCGGCGCCGAAGCCCACACCACCAATCAACGCATGGAAGTGCGCGCCGTGATTGAGGCCCTGCGCGCCTACCCCGAGGGTCCCATTGAGATCGTGAGCGACTCGACCTACGTCGTGAAATGTTTTAATGACCGCTGGCACGTGGGGTGGCTCCGTCGAGGGTGGAAGAACTCCCAGGGTCAGCCCGTGGCGAATCGCGACCTCTGGGAGGAGCTCTTCGCCCTGGTACTTCCCGGCACACGCCCGATTTCCTTCACCTGGGTCAAGGGCCACTCGGGGGACGTGATGAACGACCTCGTTGACGTGCTCGCGACGCGGGCCGCCGATCTCCAGCGAGGCGAGCGCGCGTAGCGCGAGGTTCGCCCAGGTAGGAAAACATTAGGATTTCCTTCGGGACATGAGCGATTCGACGGAAGGAATGGACGTGGCCAACGAGGTCCAGCAGTTCGACGTAGTAATCATCGGAGGAGGACCCGGTGGCTACGCCGCCGCCCTCTACGGCGCCGCGGCGGGCATGAACGTCGCCCTGGTGGAACGCGACAAGGTTGGTGGCACCTGTCTGCACCGCGGTTGCGTGCCGGCGAAGGAGTTTCTCGAAACGGCCCACGTGCGTCGCACCCTCGAGCACGCCAGTGAGTTCGGTATTACCTCGGGCGCGGTCAAGGTGGACTTCGCGGTCAGCCAAAACCGCAAGAACGAAATCGTCGACCGCCTGCACAAGGGACTGTCGGGTCTGTTGAAGGGTCGAAAGATCACCATCTTCGAAGGCACGGCCCAACTCGGCGCCGACCAAGTGGTCAGCGTGCTCGATGGCGCCGACGCCGGCGTCGTCGCGAAGGGCACCAACGTAATCTTGGCGGCCGGTTCCGTGCCGCGGACGCTGCCGGGCTTTGAGGTCGACGGCACGCTGGTGGTTACCAGTGATGAGTTCCTCGCGCTTTCGGCGCTGCCGAGCAGTGCCGCGGTCATTGGCGGCGGGGCGATTGGCTGTGAGTTCGCGTCAATGCTCGCCGACATGGGCGTTAAGACGACGGTGTTAGAGGGACTACCCTCGATTCTCGCCGGCTGTGACGCCGAGGTCGCCAAGGTCGTGGAGCGCGCCTTTAAGAAGCGCGGCATCGACGTGCGCGCCGGCGTCACCATCACGGGTCACAAGCCCGGCAAGAAGGGGACGACGGTCGAGATTGACGGCGGCGAGGGCGTGAAGGTCGACATGGTCGTCGTCTCGGTGGGACGTCGTCCGCGCAGCGAGGGCCTCCTCGGCGAGGGCACCGGCGTCGAACTCGACGAGCGTGGTTTCGTCGTCACCGACAGTTACCAGCGCACCGCCAATCCTCACGTCTTTGCCGTGGGTGACGTGGTGGCGAACTCACCCCAGCTCGCGCACGTCGGCTTCGCCGAGGCCATCGTCGCCATTAAGACGATGCGCGACGAGCCGGTGATTCCGGTCGACTACGACCGCGTACCGTGGGCCATCTACTCGAACCCCGAGGTCGCCTTCTGCGGCCTAACCGAGGCGGCCGCCAAGGAGCGCGGTATTGACGTCGTAGTGAAGAAGGACCCCTTCGGTGGCAACTCGCGCGCGCAGATCATCGGTGAGACCGACGGCGTGGTGAAGGTCATCGCCGAGAAGCGACCCGACGGCACCGCGGGACAGATCTTGGGCGTGCACATGGCCGGTCCGTGGGTCACCGAGCAACTCGGTGCCGGCTACTTCGCCGTGAACTGGGAGGCGACGGCCGAGGAAGCCGCCGCCTTGATTCAGCCCCACCCGTCGCTGTCGGAGACCTTCGGTGAGACGCTGCTCGCGCTCGCCGGACGAGGACTGCACGTTGGCTGACGTCACGCTTCCGTCCCTCGGGGAGTCCGTGACCGAGGGCATCATCACGCAGTGGTTCAAAAAGGTGGGCGACCTCGTCGCGCGCGACGAACCACTCTTCGAGGTCTCGACGGACAAGGTCGACTCGGAGATGCCCTCGCCGGCGGCGGGTGTGTTGGTCGAGATTCTGGCCGGCGAAGGCGACACGGTGGAAACTGGTGCGCGCGTTGCAGTAATCGACGAGTCCCAGAGTGTCGCGACGTCGAGTCCCGACGCGCCCGCCCCCGCGGGTACCGCGTCGAGCGCACCACCAGCGACGGCCGCGCCGGCGCGATTGGTGAGCGAAACCTTGAGCAACGGCGTCGTCGTGTCGCCCGTCGTGCGACGCATCTTGAGTGACGGCGGCGTGGAGGCCGCGAGCGTGCGCGGTTCGGGACCCGGCGGCACCATCACCCGCCGCGACGCCGAACGCGCGGTCGCGCTCGGGCCGACCGAAGAGATCGTCACCCCGTTGTCCAAGGGTCGCCAGCGCATGGGCGCGCACATGAGCGTCTCGAGCCAGAGCGTGCCGCACGGCTTTGTCGTGGCGCAGTTCGACGCGCCCATCTTCGAACGTTTGCGCGAGCAAGGAGCGCTCACCCGCGACGGCTTTGCGGTAAGTGAGGAGATCGCCGTCACCGTGGCCGCGGTGCGCGCGATCGGTGAGTTCGAGTACCTCAACGCGACCTTCGACGGCGACGTGTTGACGCGCCACCGCAGCGTCAACGTGGGCCTCGTGCGCGCGCTGCCCGACGACGGCATGCTGGTGCCGGTGGTTCACGCCGCGGCGGGACTGACGGTTCGCGCGTTGGCGCGACGGGTGCACGACCTCGATGAGCGCCTGACGACCCGTAATCTGACCGCCGATGACCTCATGGGCGGTACCTTTAGCGTGATGCGCTCGCCGAGCGAGCACACTGTGCTGGTTGCCCCGATCATCATCCAACCCCAAGTTGCCGTGCTCTCGCTTGGTTCGTTGCAGCACGTGCCCGTGGTGCGCCGTCACGACGGCGCCGACGCGATCGAAATCGGCACGCGCCTCTCCCTCGGTCTGTCCTTTGATCACCGGGTCTGTGAGCCCGTCGCCGCGGCTGCGTTCTTGGAACGAGTGGGCGAGCTCGTCGCGGGACTCGACGTCGAGAGCGAACTCTAAGTGTTGCGACGTCGTCACTTAGGACGCGTCAGCTTCCTTGAGGCGAACGACTTTCAGCGCGCGCTCGTGCGCGCGAACGACGACTACGTGTTGCTCTTTGAACATCCGCCGACGTACACCAAGGGCGTGCGGGCTCAAGACGACCACTTCTTGGTCGCCCCCGAGCACCTCAACGCGGTCGTCGTGGAGGCGGACCGGGGTGGCGACGTGACCTACCACGGACCGGGTCAGATCGTGGCCTGGGCCATCGTGACCGTGGGCGACGACCCCGGCGCGGGTCGCGCGCACGTGGACCGGCTCGAAGAGGCCGTCATCGCGACGGTACGTCGCGTCGACCCCGCGGGTCACCTCGGCGAGGTCGGACGTCTCGAGGGCTACCCCGGCGTGTGGGCGCACGTCGACAGTCGTCCGGTCAAGATTGCGGCGGTGGGGGTGCGCACCGAACGCGACGAGGCGGGACGTCGGCGCACCTTGCACGGCGTTGCGCTCAACGTCGACGTTGACCTGGCGGCCTTCGCCGCGATAATTCCGTGCGGCATCCCCGACAAGCCCGTCGGGTCACTCGCGTCGCTCGGACTCGATCTCCACGTACCCGACGTTGAAGAGGTGCTCGGCGAGGAGCTCGACGCACGCCTCGGCCCGGAGGCGCGCGTGGCGCGCGTCGACCGATCAATCGCGACGACCACCGCGGAGCGCCCGATGTTGCGACGGCTGCGCAAAGCCGGCGTCAACCCCGACGAGGGACTCTCGATTCGTACGCGCAAACCCGCGTGGCTGCGTATCGAGGCCCACATGGGTAGCGAGTACCAGTCGCTGCGCACGTTGACCGAGGATCTGCGCCTCGTGACGGTCTGTGAAGAGGCGGGTTGCCCCAATATTTTCGAGTGCTGGAGTCAAGGCACCGCGACCTTCATGGTGAACGGCGAACGCTGCACCCGGGCCTGTGGCTTTTGCCTTATCGACACCCGCAAGCCCCTGCCGCTTGATCCCAGTGAGCCCGAGCGGGTCGCGGAAGCGGTGGTGCGACTTGGGTTGCATCACGCGGTCATTACCTGCGTCGCGCGCGACGACCTGGCCGACGGCGGTGCCGGGGGCATGGCCGCGACGGTCCGCGCTATTCGGGCCGCGTCGCCCGCGACCAAGGTTGAGGTGCTGACGTCGGACCTAAAGGGTGACGTGGCGTCGCTCGAGATCTTGCTCGCCGCAGAACCGGACGTGTTGAATCACAACATCGAGACCGTGGCGCGATTGCAACGAGCCGTTCGTCCCAGTGCCGGGTACCTGCGTTCACTGAGTGTGCTCGCGCGCAGCGCCCGCGCCGGCTTCACCACCAAGTCGGGCCTCATGGTCGGACTGGGCGAGAGTGCTGACGAGGTCGAAGAGACCTTGGCCGACCTGGCCGCGGTGGGCGTGCAGATCGCCACGATTGGCCAGTACCTGCGACCGACCGAGCGCCACCTACCGGTCGCGCGCTACTGGGAGCCGTCCGAGTTTGAGGACTTGGCCGAGCGAGGTCGTCGCCTGGGTCTCGCCCACGTGCAGTCCTCGCCGCTGACGCGTTCGAGTTACCACGCGCGCGAAGCCTTAAGCGAAGCGACGCCGGTCGCCGCGCCGTCGCGCCGCTAGATCTGCCGGCGCGCGTCGCGTGGTACGTGAAAAGATGACGTCGTGAGCGACTACGTCAGTGTGAATCGCGCGAACTGGAATTCGCGGGTCGCCCACCACGTCAAGGGCTACGACCTCGATCACCTCCGCGACGATCCGCGCGCGCTCTCGAGTGTCGTGGCGTTTGATCTGCCGCGCCTCGGGACACTCGACGGCCTCGACGTGGTGCACCTGCAGTGTCACATCGGCAGCGACACGGTCTCCCTGGCTCGCTTGGGTGCGAGGAGTGTGACCGGACTCGATTTTTCTGCGCCGGCGCTCGAGGCGGCGACCACGTTGGCGGCCGAGTGCGGCGCGACGATTCGATTCGTGGAGGCCGAGCTCTACGACGCGCTTGAGGTCCTCGGTCGCGAACAGTTCGATCTGGTCTACACCGGTATCGGCGCGCTGTGTTGGTTGCCCGACGTCGCGCGCTGGGGACAAGTAGTCGCGGGCCTCCTGCGCCCGGGTGGTCGTCTCTTTCTGCGTGAGGGTCACCCCGTACTGTGGTCGCTCGACTATCCGCGCGAGGACGACCTGCTCGTCATCAAATATCCCTACTTCGAGACGTCCGGCGTGCGCTTCTATGAAACGTCGACCTACGTCGAGCACGACGAACCACTCACGTCGCCCACGACGTTGCAGTTCAATCACGGACTCGGCGAAATCATGGGGGCCGTGATGAACGCTGGCATGGTAGTGACGGGCTTTGACGAACACGACACGGTGCCGTGGAACCCCTTCGGCGACGCGATGGACGACGTCGGCGGCAACGAGTTTCGCTTGCGTGACGGTGCCGAACGATTGCCCCTCACCTATACCTTGCGCGCCAGAAAGCCCGAAGACCCTCGTCACGCGTGAACGTGGCCGACGCCGTCGGGTAACTCCTGGTTTTCGTCACGAAGTTCCTCGCACGTTGTGCGCACTACGTCGGGTCGCGCCGTGGCGCACGACGGGTCGTGGTCGCTACGAACGAGAGGGTTCGAGGTTGCCGGCCGGCCCCCGGGCAAAGAGTGCCAAGACGTTGCGCGTCGCCACGCTCAGTGGTCCGGTCACGCCGTCGATCGGGGGCGGCACCCACTCATTACCCAAAAGGGGCGCGTTCGACAGTCGATAGATCCAATAGCCCGTGCCCGAGCAGAAAACGCCGCCGCGCCCGGGTGGCGCGTAGTACGTGACGTTGCTGGTGCCACCCAGAACGGCCGACTGAGCAAAGATTTGCACGGGGGCAAGCACGGGCTCGGGCAGCGCCACGTGATTGAACTCACCACCGAGGGCGTTGGGAAGGCTCGCGCCTGTTCGCAGATGGGTTCCACGCCAGAGCCAACCGCCGGCGCCGAGAACCGTCATCGATCCGGCGCCCTGTGCTCCGCCGTAGATCGAACCGCTGAAGGTACTCTCGGGCTGGTTCAAGGGGTACGACCCCCAATTGACGGTCACCGCGGACGGATTGCTGGCGCCGATGGGATCGGCACTGGATCGATAGTTCACCACCAGTCGCGTTGATCCGTGGTACGAGGGTTCAAAGCGAATCTTGCGGTAGGCGAAGTTCGCGCCGAAGAACGCGACGTTGACGCCCGCGTCGAGGGCCTTCGTGAGCGCGTTGCGCATGGCGGGTGAGTAGTACTCGTCGTGGCCGAGCGACAAGAGGGCTCGGTGGCGTTGCAGCGCGGGTCCGCGTTCGTGCAGATCGATGTCGGTCCAGTACGCCAGATCGAGATTGAGCTGTTCGAGCAGAAACAAGAGAGGGAACTCATTCCCGATAAAGTCGCCCGCGCCGTTGGCGAAGTTCGCGTCGTAGGGCCGGTTGAACGACACGCGCACCGCGCGCGCGGCGTTCGAAATGGTGCGCGCGCCCGTCGAGTCCGCTTCGCGGTACAGGCTGTAGCCGCCCCACGCGTTGTAGGCCTGCCACGTGGTGACCGCGCTGAGGTAGACGTAGGTAGCGCGCGAGAGGTCGTCGCGCACGAGAAACGGTACGAAGCGATACTGGCCCTCGGGGTTTTCCAGGCGCACGAGGTACTGGCCCGGGAGATAGCGCGCGTCGAGCTTGAGCGAGAAGCTCCGAGGCCAGTCGCAGTCAACGGTGCCGAACGCGTCGGCGCGTGGCACCGGCCGCGACGTGGTGGCGATTCGTTCACGGACCTCCACCAGTCGCGCCCCGAGGCCGCCGTAGTAGCCCATCCGAAAGATCTTCGCGCGAACGTGTGGCGCGCCCGCGCTGAGGGCGAAGGTCACCGTGCCACCCAACGGAGTACTCGTCGCGCTGGCGAAGCCCTCGAGATTGCCCGCCGGGGCCGGGACACCGTCGAGCCACGTACCGTCGCCCGCACGCTGGTTCTCTTGGCGAACCCACGAGGCGTAGGCGGTCGTCGGAAACGCCAGGGGGCGCGGGCTCTCCGCCGCCTCGGCCGCGTTTGACAAGAGCAGTGCGGACGCGCCCGCGCCGAGTCCGCCCAAAAAGGTCCGACGAGTAAAGGGCGACGACACGCGCGAAAAACTACCGCCTCAAAATGAGAATGTCCTAAGAGACGCAGCGTCTCAGGCGATAAAGTACTTGGCGCGCGGGTGGTGGCAGATGATGGCGTCGGTGGTCTGCTCGGGGTGCAGTTGGAATCCCTCCGAGACCTCAACGCCGATGCGCTCGGCGCCCAGCAGTTCGGCCACCTTGGCGTTGTCCTCGAGTGAGGGACAGGCGGGGTAGCCCCAGGAGTAACGGCCACCGCGGTACTGCTGACGAAAGAGACCGGTCAAGGTGGGGCCGTCCTCGTCGGCGAAACCGAGCTCTTCACGGATCCGGTGGTGCCAGAGTTCGGCCAGTGCTTCGGCCATCTCGACGCCGAGACCGTGGAGCAAGAGATAGTCGCCGTAGTGGTTTGACGCGAAGAGTTCTTGCGTGCGCTGCGAGATGCGTGGTCCCATCGTGACCAGCATGAAGCTCGCGTAGTCACGCTCGACGTGGTCGACCGGGCGAAAGAAGTCCGCGATACACAGGTGCGGGGTTTCGCGCTGGCGAGGGAAGTGAAAGCGCGTGCGCTCGACGGTGCGGTCGTCGTCGTGGAAGATCACGAGGTCGTCGCCGTCGGCGCCGGCCGGGAAGTGGCCGTAGACGACTTGGGGGATGAGGAGATCTTCGGACTTGGCGAGGTTGAGCTGTTCGCGCAGCGTCGCGCTGACGCGCGTCTTGAAGTCGGCGTCGTTTTCGCCCTCCTCAGGTCGGTAGCCCCACTGATTGCGAAAGAGGGCCGTCAAGTTGAGGTAGGTCGCGATCTCGTCGAGCGAAATGCCCTTCGCGACGCGGCTACCGAGGAAGGGTGGCGCGAACAACGGATTGTCGAGGGTGACCTCGGGGCTGCGCGCCGGCAGGTCGGCCGCGGGTGCGGCCTCGTCATCGCGGAAGCGCCGATTAACACGTTTCGTCGAGATCTCGCGACCAAAGGTGGGGTCGTCGACGCCACCGCGGCGTAGTTCGCCCAGGCGGTCGAGCACGCGCAGGCCCTCGAAGGCGTCCTTGCCGTAGAACAAGCGCCCCTGGTAGACCTCGCGCAAGTCGCGCTCGACGTAGGTGCGAGTGAGGGCGGCACCTCCTAAGAGCACCGGGAGATCGGCCATCTTGCGGTCATTCATGATCTCGAGGTTTTCGCGCATAATCAGCGTCGACTTCACCAGCAGCCCACTCATACCGAGCGCGTCGGCCTGATGTTCTTCGACGGCGTTGAGCATCTCGTTCACGCCGACTTTGATGCCGAGGTTGATCACCTCGTAGCCGTTGTTGGTCAAGATGATGTCGACGAGGTTCTTGCCAATATCGTGCACGTCGCCCTTCACGGTCGCCAGCACGACACGCCCACGCCCACCCTGGTCGCTCTTTTCCATGTGCGGTTCGAGGTAACTCACGGCGCTCTTCATCGTCTCCGCGCTTTGCAAGACGAAGGGGAGTTGCATCTCACCCCTGGCGAAGAGGTCACCGACCTCGCGCATGCCGTCGAGCAGGAAGTCGTTCACGATCGAAAGGGCGCTCAGTCCCTCGCCGAGCGCCGCGTCGAGGTCGGCCTCGAGGCCCACGCGCGCGCCGTCAATGATGCGCCGACGCAGTCGTTCGCGCAGGGGCAGGTCGTCGAGACTGGCGGATGTCGAGGTGGCGATCGAGGCGCCCTCGAAGTGGCGCAACAGTTCGGCCAGGGGGTCGTAGCCGTCACGCTGACGGTCGTAGATGAGATCGAGGCAGATCTGGCGCGCCTCGTCGTCGATTCGCGCGAGGGGCAGAATCTTCGAGGCGTGCACGATGGCGGCGTCGAGCCCCGCCTCGGCACATTCGTGGAGGAAGACTGAGTTCAGTACTTGGCGCGCGGCCGGGTTGAGCCCGAACGACACGTTCGACAGACCAAGGATGGTGCGCACGCCCGGTAGCTCCGCCTTAATGCGACGAATGGCCTCGATGGTTTCAATGCCGTCGCGACGCGACTCCTGCATGCCGGTCGACAGTGGGAGCGCGAGGGGATCAATAAAGATGTCCTCGGCGCTCAGCCCGTAACGCTCAACGGCCAGGTTGGTGATGTTGCGCGCGGCGCGAACCTTCCAGTCGGCCGTGCGCGCTTGACCCTCTTCGTCGATGCACGTCGCCACTACCGCGGCGCCGAACTCGGCGGCCAGCGACAAAAAGCCGTCGAGGCGCGTGCCGGGTCCGTCGCCCTCTTCGAGGTTCACTGAATTCAACAGCGCCTTGCCGCCGAGCCAGGTCAGGGCCCGGCGCGCGACCTTGGTCTCGGTCGTGTCAACCATGATCGGCACCGAGGACTGGGTGGCCAGTCGACTCATGAGCTCGTTCATGTCACTCACGCCGTCGGCGCCGGTGTAGTCGACGCACACGTCGAGCACGTGCGCGCCCTCTTTAATCTGTTCGCGCCCAATCGCCACGCAGGTGTCCCAGTCGCCCTCGAGCATCGCGTCGCGGAACTTCTTTGAGCCGTTGGCGTTCGTGCGTTCACCGACCAACAGCACCGAACGGTCTTGCTGGTAGCTGACCGGCGAGTAGATCGAGGCGACCGCCGGTTCGAGGTGCGCGTCGCGCGGTGCGGCGCGCAGGGGTCGTACGGCCTCAACGACGTGACGGAGGTGCTCGGGTGTGGTGCCGCAACATCCCCCAACGACCCGGACGCCGTAGTCGCTGACGAATCTCGACAGGTGTTCGGCGAGTGCCTCGGGTGAAAGGTCGTAGTGCATCTTGCCGTCCACCACGCTCGGTAGTCCCGCGTTGGGTAAGCACGACAGGGGCATGGGCGCGCCGTCGCTCAAGGTGCGCAGCGGTTCGTACATCTCCACCGGTCCGGTCGCGCAGTTAAGTCCCAAGACGTCCACGCCCAGTGGCGCGAGCGCGGTAATGGCGGCACCAATCTCGGTGCCGGGCAGCATGCGTCCCGTCAGCTCAATCGTGACTTGGGCTTGAATCGGAACGACGCGTCCGTGGCGAGCCATGGCGCGGTGCGCGGCGGCGATGGCCGCCTTGCCCGAGAGCAGGTCGAACATCGTCTCGATGACCAAGAGATCGACGCCGCCTTCTAACAGGGCGTAGGCCATCTCTTCGTAACTGGCACTTAAGTCGTCGTAACTGATCTGACCCAAGGTGGGGAACTTGGTACCGGGTCCGATGGACCCGGCCACGAAGCGTGGCGAGCCCGGACTCGCGTACTCGTCGGCTACGCGCCGGGCAATCTGCGCCGAGGCCAGGGCGAGTTCGTGCGTCCGATCGGCGATCTGGTACTCGGCCAACACGACCGAAAATGTTCCAAAGGAGTTGGTTTCGATGGCGTCAACGCCGACGTCGAGGAAGGAACGATGGAGCCGCTCAATCGCGTCGGGTCGGGTGACGTTCAAGATTTCGTTGCAGCCCTCAAGAGCACTCGAGCCAAAGTCGTCGGCCGTGAGGTGCTGGAGTTGCAAATTCGTGCCGGTAGCGCCGTCGAAGATCACGACGCCCTCACGCAGCGCGCGAAGATAGGGGTCGTCCGCGGGTGGACGAGCGAACGGGGGGCGCACGACGTGGTCCATCTCGCACTAAGGCTACCGTGACCCTCGCGCTTACTACGCTGAACTCGTGAAGATCTACACCCGCGGGGGCGATAAGGGTACGACCGGTCTGTACTTCGGTGGTCGCGTCGCGAAGAGCGCTGACCCCATTGAGGTCAACGGTGCGGTCGATGAAGCCCAAGCATCCTTGGGCTGGGCGCGGTCGCTGAGCGAAGCGGGGGGCGTGGTGAATGAACTACTCGTCACCCTCGAACGTGATCTGTGGGTCTTGATGGCCGAGGTCGCGACGTTGCCGGAGAATCGCCACAAGCTCGCGGCGGGCACTTCCCTCGTGACCACCGAAATGGTGACGCGCCTCGAGAACGAGATCGATCGACTCTCGGCGGAGATTGAGATGCCGACCGAGTTCGTCGTGCCGGGGGAGAATCAGCTCTCGGCCGCGCTCGACGTCGCGCGCACTGTGGTTCGTCGCGCCGAACGCGTGGCGGTTGGTTACCCGCTCGACGGTTCGCTGGTGGTGCCGTACCTCAATCGCTTGAGTGACCTGGTGTGGACGCTCGCGCGATGGGCCGAGGGTCCGGCGCATCGCACCACCCGCTCAATTTAGGAGGAGTCACCATGTCGCGTAAGGCCCGAGTTGTCGCCCTGAAAGACGCCGTTGACGGCGGAATGGTGGCGTTGCCCGTCGTGGTTGACGAGGGGGTCGGCTTCATCAGCCACGCCCTACCCACCCAGATCGGCGAGCTGCGCGTCACGCACGAACTCACGAAGGAGTGGTGCGCGCAACACGGCCTCAAGAGCGAGCCGGGGTCCGTGGTGGTGCTGCGCGCCATGCGAGGCCCCTCGCTCGCGCTGGTGTCGATCGGCGGCGGCTATAACCGCACCGAGAGTTACCGCCAAGCCGGCGCCGCCGTCGCGCGCGCGGCCGGCGAGGCGACGATCTCGTTCCTGATGCCCACCGACGCGATCGAGCAACCAAGTCTCGCGGCGCGGTCCTTCGTGGAGGGCGCACTGCTCGCGAGCTACGGCTTTAAGACCGCGAAGAGTGCCGACCTCTACGTCGTCCCGCTCGCCCAACCGCTGCCCACCGTGGCGGTGCACGACGAGGTCACGAACGCCGTGGCCGACGCGCAGGAGATTGCCGACGCCGTTAACTGGGCCAAGCACCTGATCAACACGCCCGCGGGCGACATGACGCCCAAGGAGTTGGCCAAGCACTTCGAGCATCGACTGAGTGGCGAAGCCTTCGTGAGCGTCGAGGTGTGGACTGAATCGAAGATCCGAGAAGAGCGTTTAGGGGGACTGCTCGGGGTCGGTCAAGGTTCGGCGCAGCCGACCCGACTGGTGCGCGCGGTGTACGACCCGTCGCCGGCGTCGAACCTTCCTCACGTGGCCCTCGTCGGCAAGGGGGTCACCTTCGACTCCGGCGGCCTGTCGCTCAAGTCCGGTGAGGGCATGATGCAGATGAAGACTGACATGACCGGTTCAGCAATCGTGATGGCCGCGCTACTCGTCGCGAGCCGACTGCGCCTGCCCCTCAAGGTGACCGCGATTGCGCCGTTGACTGAGAATCTGGTGGGTGAGCGCGCGACCAAGCCCGGCGACGTCTTGACGTTGCGCAACGGCATGACCATTGAAGTGCTGAATACCGACGCCGAGGGGCGACACATCTTGGCCGACGCGCTCTGTCTGGCGGTCGAGGCGGAGCCCGACGCCATTGTGGACGTCGCCACCTTGACCGGGGCGCAAAACGTAGCGCTCGGTGACGAAGTCGGCGCACTCTTTACCTCGACCGATGAGTTGGCCGAGCGCTTTGCCGGCGCCAGCGCGCGTAGTGGTGAGCAGCTCTGGCGACTGCCCCTGGTCGATAGTTACGAGTCCCACCTCGACTCAGAGGTCGCCGATATGCGCAACATCGGTAAGGGTCCCCGCGCCGGCGCGATCATCGCCGCGCTTATTCTTCGCCGCTTTACCAAGGACCGTCCCTGGGCCCACCTCGATATTGCGGGCCCGGCGCGCACGGAGGCGTCGAGTGGCTACCAGACCAAGGGCGCGACCGCCTTTAGTGCGCGCGCGATCATTGAATTCCTCCGCGACGTCGCCGCGCGACCCTAGTTCGCGGGTCGCACGCGCGTCACGCGTGCGCGCCGGCTGGGAACTGCGCGACTGAGCGAACGCGACGGCGTGTCGGCGCCGTCGCCGCGTCCCACGAGTACCGAGGCGAACAGCTCGCCGTCGTCAATGTTGGCCCAACGAAGGATTGCGTCGGCGTAGCGAAAACTGCCCCAGATCGTGGCGGCGAGATCGGCCTCTTCGAGGAGGAGTAACAGCGCCATCGTCGCCATTGCGGCGTCGGCGTGCCAGTAGGGCAGCGGCCAGGCGTCGCGCTGGTCGAGTCCCGAGGTCCGCTTGTCGTCGGCGCCGTAACGCTCGAGGTAGCGCTCGGGTTGGCAGGTAACGAGCACCACGGCCCCAGCGCGGCGCAGTCCCGGCGCGCGCGGCGCGCTCGCGCGCCACGTCGCGTCGGTGGCGTGGTCGAAGTAGGCGCTGACGTCCTCGTGGCCCACGACGTGCATCCGCACGCCGGCGCTGTTGCCCGCGGTGGGCGCCCAGAGGGCATTGGCGCAGCGCTCCTCGAGCCACGCGGCGTCGACCGCGCTGCCGTCAAAGGATCGTGTCATGCGTCGTCGGGCGAGGAGGTCGGCGAGGTCCACGCGAGAGGTTTAGCAGAGGCCGTGTTGAATTGTTGACCTGGCAGGTAAGATTTCACCACGCACAAAGGAGAGCGCCGTGTCCTCACCCCGAGACCTACTCAACGCCGCCAAGGCCGAGATTCGCGAGATTGACCCTCACGAGGTGGCTGATCACCTCGAGCACTACACGTTGCTCGACGTACGCGAGCCCGACGAGTACGAACAGGGCGCGGTGCCCGGCGCGGTCCACGTACCGCGCGGGAATCTCGAGTTCTCCATCGAAGGACGTATCCCCGACAAGAACGCGCCCATCGCCGTCTACTGCGCCGGCGGCGTGCGCTCGGCTTTCGCCACCAAAACGCTCCAAGAGCTGGGCTACACCGACGTGGTGTCGGTCATTGGTGGCTTTAATAAGTGGAAGGACGAGGGGCTGGTCTGGAAGACGCCGCGTACGTTGTCGGCCGATCAGCGCAACCGATACCAGCGTCACCTCTTGCTACCCGAAGTCGGTGAGAAGGGTCAGATGAAGTTGCTCGACTCGAAGGTCTTGTTGCTCGGTGCCGGCGGACTCGGTTCCCCGGCCGCGCTCTACCTCGCGGCGGCGGGCGTGGGGACGCTCGGCATCATCGACATGGACGTGGTGGACGCCTCCAACCTCCAGCGCCAGGTTCTGCACAACATGGACCGCATTGGGATGCGCAAGGTGGACAGCGCGCGCGCGACCCTCGAGGCAATGAATCCCGACATCGTGGTGAAGACCTACGACACGCGCCTCGGCGCTGACAACATTTTGGACATCATTGACGGTTACGACGTCATCTTGGACGGCACCGACAACTTCCCGACGCGCTACCTCGTGAACGACGCCGCGTTGTTGAAGAACATCCCGGTGGTGCACGGCTCGATCTTCCGTTTCGAGGGACAAGTGACGGTGTTTAGTCCCTACGTGGGTCCGTGCTACCGCTGCATGATCCCCGAACCGCCGCCCGCCGAACTCGCACCGAGCTGCGCTGAGGCCGGCGTGTTGGGTGTGCTGCCGGGCATCGTGGGTTCTATCCAGGCGATCGAGACCATCAAGATCCTGCTCGACCTGGGCGAGCCCCTCATCGGGCGTCTGTTGACCTACGACTCGATGGACCAGAGCTTTCGCACCTTCAAGGTGCGTCGCGACCCCGAGTGCCCGGCCTGTGGCGAGCACGCGGCGCCGATCGTCATCGCGGAGTACGACGACCTGTGCATGCCCCACGCGGTGCTGGCCTAGTTCGTTAGACCCGCACCACCAGGGTTCCCGCGAACTTGTCGTGCAGGGTCTGCTTGCGCGCGTCAAAGAGCGGCCAGAGCACGTCCACCAGCGCGAACACCGTAACGACGACCGAAGCGCCCTTGGTGCCAGTGAACTCGAACGAGCTGTAGACCGCGACGAATCCCCAGCGCTTGAGCGCTTGGGTCATGGTGACGCGACTGCCGGTGAGAGCGTCGACGACCTTCGTGGCCGCGACGCGATTGCCCACGGTCTGACCGGCGCGTGCACTGATCTGCCAGACCATGTAGAAGCCCTGGAGCATCAGGCCCGCGACCGCGCCGGTGTAGACGCCGCCGAGACCTTCGAAGATGGAAGCGACGAACAGGGTTGGGATAATCAAGATCAGGTTGTCGGCGAAGGTCGCGCCGACGCGGCGCCACCACCCCGCGAGCACCGACGCGCCGGGGGCCGCGTCCGCGTTGGGCGCAACGAGCGTTGGGGCGAGCGCCTTGCCACACACGTGACAGAGCGTGGCGCTGTCGTCGGACGGGGTGCCGCAGTGGGGACAGTACATCTCCCCATCTTTCCTCATGGCGCGACCAACGTGCGCACGGCGCGAGCGAAAACGTCGCTGGGAGTCAACGCCTAACCTGACCGTGATGAGTAGCGACGAACGACGAACCGACGCCGGCATTGAGATCAAGGCCCTCTATGGTCCCGAGGACCTCGCCGGTTTTAGCCCGAACGAACGCCTCGGCGAGCCGGGGTCGTACCCCTACACCCGTGGCGTCCAGCCCTCGATGTACCGCGGACGACTGTGGACGATGCGCCAGTACGCCGGCTTTGGCACCGCCGAGGCGACGAACGAACGTTTCAAGTTCCTCTTAAACGCCGGTCAGACCGGACTCAGTTGCGCTTTCGACCTGCCGACGCAGATGGGCTACGACGCCGATCACCCCCGCGCCGAGGGCGAGGTGGGCAAAGTGGGCGTCGCGATCTCCTCCTTGGAGGACATGCGGCTGCTGCTCGCCGACCTGCCCCTCGATGAGGTGACGACGTCGATGACGATTAACTCGACCGCGTCGACGTTGTTGTTGCTCTACCAGCTCGTCGCCGAAGAGCAGGGCGTCGCGGGGGCCAAGCTACGCGGCACGATTCAAAACGACATTTTGAAGGAGTACGTCGCGCGCGGCACCTACATCTACCCGCCACGCCCTTCAATGCGACTCATCGTCGACACCTTCGCCTACTGCGCGAAGGAGATGCCCAATTGGAACACCATCTCGATCTCCGGCTACCACATTCGCGAAGCCGGCTCGACCGCGGTCCAAGAGATTGCCTTTACCCTCGCCAACGGCGTCGCGTACGTGGAGGCGGCGCTCGCCGCCGGGCTCGCGCTCGACGACTTCGCGCCGCGCTTGAGTTTCTTCTTCAACGCGCACAACAATCTCTTCGAGGAGGTCGCCAAGTTTCGCGCCGCGCGCCGCCTGTGGGCGTCGATCATGAAGGAGCGCTTCGGCGCGAAGGATCCTAAGTCCATGATGCTGCGCTTTCACACGCAAACCGGCGGCTCGACCTTGACCGCCCAGCAGCCCGACAACAACGTCGTGCGCGTCACGGTCCAAGCGCTGGCGGCGGCCCTCGGGGGAACCCAGAGCCTGCACACCAACGGCTTCGATGAGGCGCTCGGGCTGCCGACGGAGCGCGCCGCGAAGTTGGCGCTGCGCACCCAGCAGATTTTGGGTTACGAGTCGGGCATCGCCGACACGGTCGACCCCCTGGCCGGTTCGTACTTCGTCGAGGCGCTCACGAACGAGGTCGAGGCCGGCGCCCGCGAGTACTTACGCGCCATCGATGAACTCGGTGGGTCGGTCGCGGCCATTGAGGCGCGCTACCTCCAAGACGAGATCGAAGCCGCGGCGTACGACTTCGCGCGGCGCGTCGACAGCGGCGACAAGGTCGTCGTTGGCGTCAATCGCTTCGTCGACTCGAACGCCCAGGCGGCCGACGTGTTTCCCATCGACGAGGCGCAACAGCGCAGCCAGGTCGAGCGTGTGCGCTCACTCAAGACGCGCCGTGACGAGGCCGCGGTGCGCGCAGCCCTTGGTGACCTCGCCACGTGCGCGCGCGGCAGTGCGAATCTTCTCTATCCGATGAAAGAGGCCCTGCGGGCCCTGGCCACGCTGGGCGAGGTCGCCGACGTCTTGCGCGACGCCTTTGGGGTCTATCAGCCCAACTAGCGCAGTGGTTCGCCAAAGTGCGTGACGTGCGGCGCCGTCGCGTAGTGCGGCCAGGTGAGCGCGCGCCACTGTGCGAAGTGCGCCGTCTCGCGAAAGGCGAGGTGCGCGTCCACTGAGGTCCAGCGCACGAGCAGTAGGTACGTCAACGGGTCTTCGATTTCACGGCGCACTTCGGCGCCGAGACAGCCCGCGGCAGCTTCGATAATCGCGAGCGCGGCTTCGAGGTTTGACTCGAAGGTGGCCGCTTCGCCGGAGCGCAGTGTGAGCACGGCGTGTTCGAGCACCATTAGCGCTGCAGCAGTCTCGCGCGCAGGGCGGCGTCCTGGGCGGCGGCGATAGCCGTGTGAGCCAGGGCCGTCGCGCCGTCGATGACGGCCTGGTCGGCTTCGGGGGTCACGCAGGCCGCGGTGAACTCGGGTTGATGGTTGACCGCGCCGTGGGTGGGGATCGCGAGGAGGGGGTGAATACTCGGGACCGCGAGCGAGACGTTGGCCATGTCGGTCGAGATCGTGGGCTTCGCCACGCCCTCGTCGTCAAGGTCGAAGCGTCGTCCGAGCGCCTCGGCGGCGCGGCGGTAGTGGGCGAGCAGTTCGAGGTCGGACTCCATGTGCGAAAAGGCGCTGCCGAGTTCTTCAATGTGCAACGAGGCACCCGAGGCGAGTGCGCCCGCGGCGAAACAGGCGTCGACGCGCTGGCGAAGTTCCCCGAGGCGTGACGCGCTGAGGGCCCGCGCCATGAACCGTCCCACGGTGCGACTCGGGATGATGTTGGCGGCCCCACCACCGTCG
>JANWIR010000028.1 GCA_025449805.1 Acidimicrobiales bacterium
TCGGGTCGTTTGGGTGGCGCGGAAATGTCGCGTCGCGAGTCCTACCGTGAGGGTCGCGTGCCGCTGCACACGTTGCGCGCCGACATTGACTACGGCTTCCGCGAAGCGCGGACCTCGACGGGTCGCATTGGCGTCAAGGTGTGGATCTACAAGGGCGATATCTTGCCCTACCAGCTCACCAACGACGAGAAGATCGTGCGCGAAGCGGCAATGGCCGCCGGTGACGCGGTACCCGTCGGGGCGACGCCCGCCGCGCCTAAGGGCGTCGTGCGCGCCGGTGGCGGACGTCGTCGCGTCGAGGACGCGCCGGTCGAAGCCGTCGAGGTTGAGGTCGTCGAGGCGCTCGACGCCGCGCCGGTCGATTTGATTGTTTCCACCCCCGAGGTTGAGGCCCAGTTGAGCGTCGAAGAAGAGATCGAGCGTCGTACGGCCCAAGAGCACACCGACACGCCGCACTTTCGAAAGGACGCTGAGTAACTATGTTGATGCCCCGCAAGGTCAAGCACCGTAAGCAGCAGCGCGGCCGGATGACCGGTAACGCCAAGGGTGGCGTCGAGCTGAACTTCGGTGACTTCGGTATCCAGGCCCTCGAGGCCGGTTGGATTACCGCGCGCCAGATTGAAGCCGCGCGTATCGCCATGACCCGTCACGTCAAGCGTGGTGGCAAGGTCTGGATCCGCGTCTTCCCGGACAAGCCCGTTACCCAAAAGCCCGCCGAAACCCGCATGGGTTCGGGTAAGGGCAACCCCGAGTTCTGGGTCGCCGTCGTGAAGCCCGGCCGCATCATGTTCGAGCTCGGTGGCGTGGACGAGACCCTGGCGCGCGCCGCCATGGAGCGCGCCATCCAAAAGCTGCCCATCAAGGCCAAGTTCGTCGTGCGTCCCGGTACGCACGGCACCCCGGAGGTGACGATCTAATGGCGAAGACTTCAGAACACGTCGCGGAGCTGCGCAACCTGGGCGACGCCGAACTCCTCGGACGCCTCAGCGAGGCGCGCCGCGAACTCTTCAACCTTCGGTTCCAGTTGGCCACCGGCCAACTCGACAACACCTCGCGTCTGTCGCTGGTGAAAAAGGACATTGCCCGTCTGTCGACCTTCGCGCGCGAGCGTGAGATTGCCGCAGCCGAGGCCCTGGAAAGTGAGCAGTCATGACTGACGTAACGAACACCGCGCGCGAGAATCCTCGCAAGGTCCGTGAGGGCATTGTCGTGTCGGACAAGATGAACTCGACGCTGGTCGTCGCCGTGAACGAGCGCGTCAGTCACGCGCGTTACGGCAAGACCGTGCAGCGCACGAAGAAGCTCTACGTCCACGACGAGAAGAACGAAGCCAAGGTCGGCGACCGCGTGCGCGTCCAAGAGACGCGTCCGCTGTCGAAGCTCAAGCGTTGGCGCCTGACCGAGATTGTGGAGCGTGCTCGATGATTCAACAAGAGTCCCGACTCAAGGTCGCCGATAACTCCGGCGCTAAAGAGGTGCTGTGCATTCGCGTGCTCGGCGGTTCGCGTCGACGCTACGCGTCGATTGGCGACGTCTTCATCGCGACGGTGAAAGACGCCATCCCCGGCGCCGCGGTCAAGAAGGGTGACGTGGTTCGCTGCGTCGTCGTGCGCACCGCCAAGGAAAAGCGTCGTCCCGACGGTTCCTACATCAAGTTCGACGAGAACGCCGCGGTGCTGATCAATGACCAGCTCCAGCCGCGCGGTACGCGCATCTTTGGACCGGTCGGTCGCGAACTGCGCGACAAGAAGTTCATGCGCATTATCTCGCTGGCCCCGGAGGTGTTGTAATGAAGATCCGTAAGGGTGACGACGTGATGGTGCTCGCGGGCAAGTTCCGCGGCGAGCGCGCCAAGGTTGAAGAGGCGCTGCCCGGTACCAACAAAGTGGTGCTGGACGGTCTCAACATCGCCAAGCGCCACACCAAGCAGACCGGCGCCACGATGCAGGCCGGCATCATTGACAAGTTGATGCCCTTGCACGTGAGCAACGTCGCGCTCTGGTGCGCGCAGCACAAGGGTCCGGCCAAAGTTGGCTACAAGATCGCGGACGGCGCCAAAGTGCGCGTCTGCCGTAAGTGTGGAGAGGTTCTATGACGACGACCACGCGTCCTCGTCTCAAGGTCCGTTACGACCAAGAGATTCGCCAAGCGCTCAAAGACGAGCTCGGCTTGGACAACATCATGCAGGTGCCCCGCCTGGAGAAGATCGTGCTGAACTCCGGCGTTGGCCGCGCCACGCAGCAGGCGAGCCTGCTCGAGGGCGCCCAGCGCGACCTCGAGAAGATCGCCGGTCAAAAGCCGGTCGTGACGCGCGCGAAGAAGTCCATCGCGAGCTTCAAACTTCGTGAGGAGCAGCCCATCGGCGTCAAGGTAACCCTGCGCGGCGACCGCGCCTGGGAGTTCTTTGACCGTCTGTTGTCGCTGGCGATTCCGCGTATCCGCGACTTCCGCGGGCTGAGCCCGAAGTCCTTCGACGGCCGCGGGAACTACACCTTTGGCGTGAACGACCAGTTGATCTTCCCCGAAATCGACTACGACAAGATCGACGCGCCGCGCGGTTTTGACATCACGCTCGTCACCACGGCGACCAACGACGAGCAGGGTCGCGCGTTTCTGCGCGCCTACGGCTTCCCCTTCAAGCAGGAGAATCGATAATGGCCAAGAAGTCGCTTCGCATCAAGCAACAGCAGACGCCCAAGTTCTCGACGCGTGCCTACACGCGCTGCGAGCGTTGTGGACGTCCGCGTTCGGTGTACCGCAAGTTCGGCCTGTGCCGAATCTGCCTGCGCCAGATGGTCCACGCCGGCGAGGTTCCCGGCGTGACGAAGGCAAGTTGGTAGGAGGACAGCTATGACGATGACTGACCCCATTGCCGACATGCTCACGCGTATCCGCAACGCCAACGCCGCGGCCTTTGACACCGTGAAGATGCCCAACTCGAAGTTGAAGGAGAATCTGGCCAAGATCCTCCAGCGCGAGGGCTACATCGCGGGTTACACCGTGACCAAGCTCGACGGCAAGCCCGGGAGCCAACTCGAAATCAGCCTGAAGTACGCCGAGGACCGCAAGAAGACCATCATTGGTATCAAGCGCGTTTCGAAGCCGGGGCTACGTATCTACAAGAAGTCCGACCAGATGCCCAAGGTGCTCGGGGGCGTGGGCGTGGCCGTCGTGTCGACGAGCCACGGTCTCATGACCGACCGCGAAGCCCGCAAGGCGAAGTTGGGCGGCGAGGTGCTCTGTTATGTCTGGTAACTCGCCCCACACGAAGGAGATTGGCTGATGTCACGTATTGGGCGTAATCCCATCACCGTGCCCGCCGGGGTCAGTGTTTCGGTCGCCGGCGACGCCGTGACCGTGCAAGGTCCCAACGGCGTCATGACGCGCACCATCCCCGAGGGGATCACGTTTAACCAAGAGGGTGACACCCTCGTGGTCGAGCGCGCCAACGACGAGACTACGCAGCGCTCCCTGCACGGGTTGACGCGCACGCTGGTGTCGAACATGGTCGTGGGCGTGACGACGGGTTGGACCAAGGAGCTCGAGATCATCGGCGTTGGTTACCGTGCCGCCGCCGGCGCGCCCGGGGTCTTGGACCTCGCGCTCGGTTTCTCGCACCCGGTGAAGTTCACCGCGCCCGAGGGCGTGACCTTCGAGGTCCCCTCGCCGACGCGCGTGATCATCAAGGGTGCCGACAAGGAAGTGGTCGGCCAGGTCGCCGCCAACATCCGCAAGATTCGCAAGCCCGAGCCCTACAAGGGCAAGGGTGTGCGCTACCTCGGTGAGCGAGTGGCGCGCAAGGCTGGAAAGGCAGCGAAGTAATGGCTCGTACTACCCGTGAACTGCGTCAGCGCCGTCACGCGCGCATCCGTCGCCGCCTAAGCGGCACCGCGGAGCGTCCGCGCGTCGCGGTTTCGCGCACCAACAAGCACATCTCGGCCCAGATCATCGACGACGTCGCTGGTCGGACCCTGGCCGCGGCCTCCTCGGTCGAGGCCGCCTTGAAGGGCACCTCCGGCGGCAACGTCGAGGGCGCCAAGGCCGTCGCGAAGTTGCTGGCGACCCGGGCCAAAGAGGCCAACATCTCCCTCGTGGTCTTTGACCGCGGCGGTTTCGACTACCACGGACGGGTCGCGGCCTTCGCCGACGAACTGCGCGCCGGTGGACTGGAGTTTTAATGAGTGACGTAGAGCAGTTTGAAGAGCGCACCATCAAGGTGAACCGCGTGTCGAAGGTCGTTAAGGGTGGACGTCGTTTCTCCTTCACGGCCCTCATGGTGATCGGTGACGGTAACGGTCGCGTGGGACTCGGCTACGGCAAGGCCAAGGAGGCCGGTCTCGCGGTGCAAAAGGGTATCGAAGAGGCGCGCAAGAACCTCTTTGACGTGCCCCTCGCCGGTTCGACGATCGTCTACCCCGTCCTCGGTGCCTCGGGCGCCGGACGCGTGCTCATGAAGCCCGCCGCTCCCGGTACCGGCGTCATCGCCGGTGGCGCCGCGCGCGCGATTTTGGAGATGGCCGGCGTGAAGGACATCATCGCCAAGTCCCTCGGATCGTCGAACGGCATCAACGTGGCCCACGCCACCATCGACGGGCTCAAGCAGCTACGTCGTCCCGAAGAGATCGCCGCGTCGCGCGACAAGGCGCTCGACCAGGTCATCCCCTCGGGGACGCTGCGCGCGTACCGCGAGCGTCAGCGTGAAGGCGACCTCTTCAAGGTAACGGAGGCCACCTCGTGAGCCAGCTCAAAGTAACCCAGATTCGCTCGGCCATCGCCACCAAGCCCAAGCACCGCGGCACGCTGCGCGCGCTCGGCCTGCGCGGCATTGGCCAGTCCAACGTGCTGCCCGACCGTCCCGAGATTCACGGGATGATCGCTCGGGTGCCGCACCTGATCAAAGTGGAAGAGGTCTAAATGAAGCTCCACGATCTCCAGCCCCCCAAGGGCGCGAGCAAGCGCAAGAAGATCGTCGGCCGTGGTATCTCGGGCAAGGGTGGCAAGACCGCCGGCCGTGGTACCAAGGGTCAAAAGGCGCGTCGTCAGATTCCCGCTGGCTTCGAGGGTGGTCAGCTGCCCTTGATGCAGCGTATCCCCAAGCTCAAGGGCTTCA
>JANWIR010000029.1 GCA_025449805.1 Acidimicrobiales bacterium
CAGGTTGACGAGTTGGCGACGCTCGTAGCGGACCTGGGTGAGTTGGCGCGCGGCGAACGCTCCGAGGGAGCGGTCGAGGAACTGCGCCTCGATGACTGCGTCGAGGAGTGCGTCGACACCGCGCGAACCTACGCACGTCTGCGCGAGATCACGATCAACATCGACGCCCAAGCCTCGATCATTCTGGGGCGTCGTGACCGGTTGGTACGCGCGGTGTCGAATCTCTTAACTAACGCGGTGAAGTTCACGCCGCGTCAGGGTCGCATCAACGTGACGACGCGTGACGGCATCGTCATGGTGGCTGACTCGGGCGCCGGCATCGCCGAGGCGGACCAGCCGCACGTCTTTGACCGCTTCTGGCGCGCGCCGAGTGCGCGCGCGCTGCCCGGTTCGGGGCTCGGCTTGTCGATCGTCGCCCAGGTCGTCGATGAACTCAACGGGACGGTGCGCGTCGACCGTGACCCCGAACTCGGGGGCGCCCGATTCACGATCACCCTGCCGGAGGTTGAGCGGGACTAGGCGCAGATTTTGCGGAGTTTCTTAGAGTTCCGGTGCTTCGTTTTAACAATGCACGGCGAGACTGTTTGCGTTAAAGGAACGACATGACGCCCACCCCCCGCACCCCTCAACAGCGCGACCGCCGTTTTTCGCGAATTCGACGCCTCACCCAAGGACTGCTCCTGGGCTCGGGCGTCCTTTCGGGACTGCTCGTGACCTACATCGCGAGCGGCGCGAAGCCCTACACCGCCGTGCCCGTCACCGCGCCGTCGAGCTCAAATGGCGCGACCGCGACCACCCCGGCGACGACCCCCACGACATCGCCCACGAGAACCCCGAACACGACCCCCACGACCCCCACGACCCCCACGACCCCCACGACCAGCTCAGGCCCGACGAAGACCGTCGCGCCGCCGACGACCGTCTACACCCCACCGACGACCGCCCCGGTGACGACGACCACGGTCTGTCACACGTCGCCTTCGGGCACCGTCACCTGCCACTAGGTCACGACGTGAAATTTTCTATCTGGGGCCTGTCGGGCACGTTGGCGACCCAAGACGCGAACGCGTTGCCCGCGGCGACGACTCGCCTATGGCAGTGGATCGACCTCGTCGACAACGCGTGCAATCGGTTCCGTGCCGATTCAGAAATCTCGCGCGTGAACCACAGTCCCGGACGACCCGTCGACATCTCGCCCACCTTTGAGCTCGCCCTGCGCGCGGCCCTCGCGGCGAGCGACGCCACCGACGGGCTCTGCGATCCCACGGTGCTGCCCGCACTCCTCGCGATGGGCTACGACCGCGACTACGACGAGATTCGTGACCGCAATCTCACCGGCGCCGCGCCGGTACTGCCGCGCGGGGTCAACACCATTCACCTCGACCTCGACAATCACCGCGTGATGCTCGAGCCGGGCACGCAACTCGACCTCGGGGCGAGCGCGAAGGCCCTCGTGGTTGATCAGGTCGCCAACGAGATCGCCGCGTGGGGCGGCGCGGTCGTTGAAATCGGTGGCGACGTCGCCGTTCGCGGCGAGGGGCCCCGGGGGCCCTGGGCCATTGGCGTGAGCGACTCGCTCGACCTGCGGGCGAACGCGCCCACCATTTCGCTGCGCCACGGCGGCGTCGCGACGTCGTCACTCACGACGCGCACGTGGCGCGTCAACGGCGAGCGGGTCAACCACGTCATTGATCCGCGTACCGGCTCGTTCGCGACGGGCCCCTACGCGACGGCGAGCGTCACCGCCGCCAGTTGCGTTACGGCCAACGCCTTCGCCACGGCCGCACTGTTGTGGGGCGAGGACGCGGCCTATCACGTCGCCCAGGCGGGTTGGTCGGGGCGGCTCGTGCGACACGACGGTACGGTGGAGTTCGTTGGCGGTTGGCCGGAGGAGGCGCGGGGATGATGGCACTCACCTCGCCGTACCTCTGGTACACCACGCGCGCCACCGGCATGGTCGCGCTGGTGCTCTTTACCCTCGTCGTCACGCTCGGGACCTTCGTCGCGAATCGCGTCGGCGGCTCAATCGTGGGTCGCTTTGAACTCAATGAGTTACACCGCTCGGTGTCCATGGTCGCCGTGGTGTTCTTGGCGCTGCACGTCGTGACGACCGTCGTCGACAGTTTCGTCGCGACCGGGTGGATCTCGATCATTGTGCCCTTCACGTCACCGTACAAACGACTCGCCGTCGCGATCGGCGCGATTGCCTTCGACCTGATCCTGGCGGTCTGGGTGTCCAGCTTGCTCAAGGTGCGCATCAAGAACGCCAGCTGGCGCTTTATCCACTGGTTCAGTTGGTTGGCCTTCGCCGGCGCGCTGGCCCACGGCTTTTTGACGGGCACCGACGGTCACCACGGCGTTGGTCTCGCCATTGTCGCGACGTGCGGCGTGGTCGTGGCGCTCGCGGCGATCTGGCGCTACCTCGGTCGCCCCACGCGCGCGGCCGGTCGCACCGCGCTTTCACCGCTCGTCGCCGCCCCCTTACCCGAGCGTGCTGCGCGACCGGGTCACCGACCAGCGCCCCCCGCCACCGGGCGGCCCACGCGTCGCGCACCCGTGCCCGGGCGCGCGGTGCCGCCAAGCCCTCCCGCGCCGAGGGGACCCTCGAACGCGGCGCCGAGCCCCTTTCCTCGCTCGTCGCGCAAGTCGCCGCGTTCTCGAGGTGGCCAATGATGGACGCAACGCAGATGCCCCGTCTCTTGCACGGCACACCCGGTACGCCCCACACCCTCGATCAGCACGAAGCGGTGTACCACTCAACGTTTCGCACGTCGTCGTTGCTCGACGAACTATCGCGTTCGGGCCTGACCGGTCGCGGGGGCGCGGCCTTTCCCACGGCGAAAAAGGCGCTACTCATTCGCGAGCAACGCGGCCACCGTAAGTACGTGGTGGTGAACGCCATGGAGGGCGAGCCGGCCTCACACAAGGACCGCACACTGCTGTCGACCAATCCTCACCTGGTTCTCGACGGCGCGGAGATTCTCGCGTCCATCGTCGGCGCCCAGCGCGTCGCGATCACGGTCGCGCGCGACAATCCACTCGTGGTCAATCACGTCAAGCGCGCCCTGCACGAACGTGAGCGCCGTTCGAAGCGCGGTCCCGAGCTCGAGTTGCACACGCCCCCGTGGCGCTACGTGGCCGGTGAGGAGTCGGCCCTGGTGCACTGGCTCGACGACAACGAGTCGCTCCCCCAGTACCGCCCACGCCGGCCCCACGTGTTGCGCATTGGTCGCGACCCGGTGCTCCTCGACAACGCCGAAACCTGCGCCAACGTGGGTCTCATTGGTCGCTACGGTGCGCAGTGGTTCCGCGGCCTGGGTGACGAGGCGACTCCCGGCACGCAGCTGGTGTCGCTCACCGGCGCCGTGGCCCAGCCCACCGTGGTCGAAGTCGTGCTCGGCACGCCGCTGCGTCAGATCTTGGCCGCGGCCGGCGCCGATCCGTCACCGCAGGCCCTCCTCCTCGGCGGCTACGGCGGCGCCTGGCTTTCGGGTGAGTACCTCGACACCCCCTACGACAACGCCTCGCTGAAACCCCTGGGCGCCGCGGTTGGCGCGGGGGTGATCGTGGTCCTGCCGCGCCAGGGCTGCGGCGTCGTCGAAACCCACCGCGTGGTGCGGTGGATGGCCAACGAGAGCGCGCGCCAGTGTGGGCCGTGCGCCTTTGGCCTGCCCGCGCTCGCCGAGGATCTCGCACACTTGGCGCACGCGACCCGCGACGCCTCCCCCGCGCTAGGGCGATTGATCGACCGCGCGGGGGTCATCGAAGGTCGCGGCGCGTGCCATCACCCCGACGGCGTCGTTCGCTTCGTACGCTCCGCGCTCAACGTCTTTCGCGACGACCTCGCCCACCACGTGGCCGGGAACGCCTGTACCGGGGCCACGAGCCCAACCCACTACGCCACCGTGCCGACCATCGAGCGAGCCGAGGAGTTGATATGGGAGTAGTGCGCCGCCGTAGTGGGGGCTTCGTCCTCAAAGTGAACCCCATCCTCTGTGACGGCTACGGCCACTGTCACGAACTGGCCCCGGAGTTGGTGACGATGGACGAGTGGGGCTACCCCATCATCAAAGCCGAGGTAACCCCCCTGTCGGACTTAGCGACCCTCGAAAGTGCGCGCTACGCCGTGCGGGGCTGTCCCCGACAGGCCCTACGCGTGGAACGCGTCAGTGACGATGCCGGTCCGATCCGTCGATAAGTTCTAGGCGATTCCCGACGGGATCGTCCACGTAGCAGTGCACCGGTCCCGCGAGCGCGTGGTCGACGCGTACGTGGTAACCGGCCGCCGCCAAGCGCGCCACGAGCGCCTCGTACGAATCGAGGCGAAAGGCCGGATGGGCCTTGGTCGCGGGTTGGAAATCGAGGGCTACGCCGAGGTGCAGGGTCACCGCACCTTGGCGGTACCAGCGACCGCCCCGCGCGGCCAGCGGGGCCGGCTTTTCCTCGCGCGAAAAGCCGAGTATCTCGACGTAAAACTCGTCGCAGCGCTCTTCGGCGCCGGGGGGAATCGCCAGTTGCACGTGGTCGAGGTGCCAGGACATACGACCTCCGCAGTAAGGGCTACCCACAAAACCTAGTAGTGTTCTTCGAGCCATGGGATCTCTGATTAAGAAGCGCCGTAAGCGCATGCGCAAGAAGAAGCACAAGAAGATGCTGAAGCGAACTCGCTTCCAGCGTCGCGCCGCCGGCAAATAGCGTCAGCGCCCTACGCGGGCGTCGTCACCGCATGGCGAAACTGCACCGGTCCGTAGGGACCCTCGACGCGCCACGTCGCGTCGTCACCCACGTGACCCTCGAAAAAGAGGGTGGCGCCCGAACCCGCGAGCACCGGTGCTTGCCCAAACGTTGCCGCGAGCCAGTTCGTGAGCGCAGCCAGTCGAGGTTCGACCAGGTGCGCGGCGGCGGTGAGGGCGTTACGGGCGCCCGCGGTCGACCCCTCGCCCCGGAGCTGGTCGAAGGCCCGGTAACAGGCCCCCGTGTCCACCGCGAGTCCGGTCAAGATCAACGTGAGATCCCTGGCCACAAAGGGCAGTGGCGTCACGTGCTCGCCCACGCCCTCGACTAGCGCCCTTCCCCCGACCTGACAGAACGGCACGTCCCCACCGAGTTCGAGGGCCACCTGCGCCGGGACGCCACCCGCCCAGCGCAATATGGCCGCGGCGTCGGCGCTGCCACCACCGAGGCCGCCGCGCGCGGGTATGGCCTTACGCACCGTCACGCCGGCCGTTCGCCCCACCAGACGCAGGGCGCGCGCAACGAGATTGGTGTGATCGTCGGCGACGCCCGCGCACGCACCTTCGAGGCGCAGGTAGTCCGCGCCGTCGTCAATCGTGAGTTCGTCGGCGAAGTCGATCGTGGCCATTTCACTGCGTAGCTCGTGACGCCCGTCGTGACGACGACCGGTCACCTCGAGGTACCACGTCAATTTGGCCGGGGCGCGCAACGTCGTCACCGCGCCGCCGCCAATCGCGCGAACTCCTCGATCGTTAACTCTTCGGGTCGGCGCGTGGCGTCGACGCCCGCGCGCTCGAAGACCCCGTCACTCGCCCACTCGGCCAGCGAACGTCGCAGCATCTTGCGCCGCTGCGCGAAGGCGGTACGCACGACCTCAAAGAGCGCCTCGTCACTCACGATCGCCGGATCGATCAGCACGCGCTCGCGACGCGTGATCGCGACGAGCGCGGAGTCGACGTGGGGCTTGGGGACGAACACGGTGGGGGGCACTTTGCCGACGACGCGCGCCTCGGCGAAGTACTCCACGCGTACGGAAGCCGCGCCGTACGCCGCTTCGCCGGCGCGCGCCGCCAGGCGTTCGCCCACCTCGTACTGGACCATAACCAGCAGCCGTTTCACCAACGGCACGTTTTCGAGGAGGTGCATTATCAGGGGTGTCGCGACGTTGTAGGGCAGATTCGCCACGATGATGGTGTCGCGTCCGGTCAAAATCGCGTCGTAGTCGGCCCGTAACGCGTCGACGTGGTGCACCACGACGCCGAGGGGCGCCACGACTTCGTCGAGGGCCGCGAGGAGGTAGCGATCGACCTCGAGCGCTTCGACCGTGGCCCCCGTTTCGACCAGCGCCAGGGTCAACGAACCGAGTCCGGCGCCGATCTCCAACACAAAGTCGCCGGCGCCGACCTCGGCGACGCGCGCGACGCGACGCACGGTGTTGGCGTCGACGACGAAGTTCTGACCGAGCGCGCGCGAGGGCTTGAGACCGTGACGCGTGAGCAGGTCCGTGATCTGCGCGCGCGAGTGGGTCACCAGGTAACTCGCACGTTGATCACGCCTTGGGGCAGGGGCGCGAGTTGCGCGAACTGCGTTTCGGAGAGATCAATGATGTGGTTCGTTCCCGGCGCTTCATGGTCGGTCACGGTACAACTGATGGTGTGGCCGGTTGCTAAGTCACGCACGGTAACGACGGTACCCATGGGGAGAAACCACGTCGCGCAACGCCCGGGCACGTAGGAGTACCAGGTCGCGACGCCGTACTTGTAGCGACCGGCCGCGATGGCCGCCGCTTCATCGACGCCGCGCGGCGCCGCGAAGGCGACCGCGTGTGGGGTGCGGGTGATGACGTGCACGACGACGCGCGCGTGCCAGGCCACCACGGTGCCCGGCGCCGGCGACTGCGACACGGCGACCGACCACGTGCCATTCGAGGCGCCGGGACCAATCGTGGTGAAGTAGAGCGACGTGCGACGCATCTGGGCGTAGACCTGCGCGCGCGTCAGACCCACGAGGCGCGGCACGATTCGTGGCCCGCGCGGCGTCACACTGGTGACGTGCACGCGAACCGTCGAGTGGAAGGGCACGAGGGTGCCGGGTCGCGGTGACTGGCCGATCGCTTCCACCCAGTGGCTGGTCGCCGAGCCGGGACCGTACGTGACGAAGAAGAGTCCGGCCCGCCGCAACTGGGCGTAGACCTGCGCGCGGTTATGCCCGATGAGTCGAGGAACCCGCACGGGGGCGTGTGACGTCGCGGCACTGCTCAGAGCAGGCGTGAACGATGCCCACACGAGAGTTAGGGCGACTCCCGTGGCGCGAAGCGCGCGCGAGCGCTGACGCGCTCGACGTGATGATGTCCTCAGATCTGCCCTCCGCCAGGACTGCGGAGCACTGTCGTCTCCGCCCCCTCACGCTAGGTAAAAAATTTGTCGCGCACAACACCACGCCAAAAAAGGCCAATTAAATGGGAATTCTCGCCACTAAAGGGGCAAATTAAACAACCGAGCCGTGTTCTTCCAGGTTTCTTGGCGCACCAGCGACTCTTCCTCGCCACGGAGTTCGGCCACGAACGCGCCGACGATCGACACCATGGCCGGTTCATTCGGCCGACCCCGATGCGGCACGGGCGCGAGGAAGGGGCTGTCCGTCTCCACGTGAAGACGTTCGAGTGGGATGCGCTTGACCGCCTCGCGCAGCGTCTCGGCGTTCTTGAAAGTGACCACGCCCGAAATCGACAGGTCCATCCCTCGCGCGAGACAGCCCTCGGCCTCGGCGGGCGTGCCCGTAAAGCAGTGGATGACGGTGCGTGCGGGGATGCCCTCGGCGTCGAGGACCGCAAAGAGATCGTCGAAGGCGTCGCGGGCGTGAATCACCAGGGCGAGGTCGAGCTCGTGGGCGAGGCCAATCTGCGCGGCGAAGGACTTCATCTGGTCGCCCCGCGTGGAGTGCTCGTAGTAGTAGTCCAATCCGCACTCGCCAATGCCGACCAGGCGCGGTGGCTTCGAGCGCGCCAGCGCCGCGACCGGCGCGAGGTCGCTCGCGGCGTCGTGGGGGTGCAGCCCCACGGTGGCGTAGAGCTCGACGGGACTGTCACGCTGGACCAGTGCGAGCGCCTGGGTCGAACTCTCGCGGTCGGTGCCGATCACGACGGCGCGGCGCACCCCGGCCTCGTACGTGCGCGTCAACGTCGCCGCGAGCGCGGCTTCGGCGTCGGGCGCGCCCTCAAAGAAGCGGTCTTGGAGGTGGCAGTGCGCGTCCGTCCAGTAGCTCACGGGACCTCGACAATGCGCGGAAAGAGGGGGTCGGCCTTGAGGACGGAGCGCCCTCCGGGGTAGAGACCCCAGCGCGCGACCTCGCTAAAGGGACCGTCGGCGGGTGAACCCGCGAGGCCCACCCGTCGCCAGATCTCGTCGGCGACGCTCGGCATCGCGGGGGTGATGAGGATCGCGACAAGTCGAATCGACTCGAGCGCGTCGCCCAACACCCTCGACACGGCGTCGCCCGGCTCCATCTTCCACGGGGCGTGCTCTTCGAGGTAGGCGTTGGTTGCGCCGATGAGCTCCCAGGTGGCCTCCAAGGCGAGGCTCGGGGCGAAGCCCTCCCAGGCGCGTCGCGCGTCGTCGAGCACCCGCTCGGCGCTCGCGCGCAGCGTCGAATTGTCACTCGGCGCCGGTCCGACGCCCTCGCACTTCGCGCTCACCACCGCGGCGACGCGCGCCACGAGATTGCCGAGGTTGTTCGCGAGGTCGGTGTTGTAGCGCGCGGTGATGCTTTCGATGGAGAACTCCCCGTCGTTACCGAGAATCGTCTCGCGCAAGAGGTAGTAGCGCAACGGGTCCACGCCAAACTCCGCGCTCAAGGTTGCGGGCACGATATCGGTCAATTTCACCGGCGCGTCCGCGTCCATGGTCTTGCCGAGTTTCTTACCGCCGACCAGGAGCCACCCGGTGACCTGCACGTGGCTGACCGGCTCTAGTCCCGCGGCCAGGCACATCGCCGGCCACCACACGCAGTGAAAGCGAATGATCTCCTTACCGACCAAGTGATGCGAGTTCGGCCACCACTGGTCGACCTCATCGTCCTCGCGGCCGTAGCCAATCGCCGTGAGGTAGTTAATCAGCGCGTCGTACCACACGTAAAAGACGTGACGCTCATCCCACGGCACCGGGATGCCCCACGAGATTGACGTGCGCGTGATCGAAATGTCCTTCAAGCCGCCCTTAATGAACGAGAGTGCTTCGTTGCGCCGCGTCTCGGGCGTCACGAAGCCCGGGTGCTCGTCGTAGAACGCGAGCAGGCGATCTTGAAAGGCGCTCAGGCGAAAGAACCAGTTCTCTTCTTGCATCTCGGTCAGTGGTCGAGCGTGAATCGGGCACTTCCCCTCGTCACTCGCTTCGAGGGTGTAGTAGTCCTCGCAGCTCACGCAGTACAGACCCTCGTAAACGTCCTTATAGATGAAGCCGTTCTCGTAGATCTTGGTGAGGAAGGCCTGCACCGTTTGAAAGTGCCGCGGCTCGGTGGTGCGAATGAAGTCGTCGTTGCTGATGTTGAGGTCGCGCCAGGCCTCAATGAAGCGCGGCGCGATTTGGTCGACCCAGGCCTGGGGGCTCACCCCGTGGCTGGCGGCGGTGTCCGCGATCTTTTGGCCGTGTTCGTCCGTGCCCGTCAGGAACTTCACGTCGTCGCCGGCCAGTCGGTGCCAACGCGCCAGGGCGTCGGCGTTCACCGTGCAGTAGGCGCTACCCACGTGTGGCGCGTCGTTGACGTAGTAGATCGGGGTGGTGACGTAGAAGCGACCCATGTAATAGAGGCTACTGAACCAGTCCTAGTCGTCGATTCGCTCGAGGGCCAGTTGGTAGACGTGGCGGCGCGCGACACCGAGCGCCGCTGCCACTTCGTCGACGGCGTCGCGCGTACTCGACCCTTCGTCGAAGGCGCGCGCGAGGGCGCGCTGGATTTCGTCGTCGTTCACGACGCGCTCAACGACGACCCCGGCGAGGACCACCACAATCTCGCCCTGGGGCTCGCGCTCGACGAAGCGCGCCGCCAGTTCGACCAGCGTTCCTCGCGCGATCTCCTCGTGCAGCTTGGTCAATTCCCGCGCGACCACGACGTCGCGGTCGGGCCAGCGCGCCGCCAACTCGCCCAGCGTCGCCCCGAGTCGCTGGGGCGACTCGTAGAACACGACCGTTCGCGACTCGTGGTCCCAACTTTCGACCCGGCGCTGTCGTTCCGAGCCCTTCCGGGGCAGGAATCCCTCCATGACGAAGCGCTCGCTCGCCAGACCGCTGATTGAGAGCGCCGCCACCACGGCACTAGGACCAGGAGCGCTGGTCACCACTAGACCCGCGCGCGCCACCGCCCTCACGACCCGCTCGCCGGGATCGGAGATTCCTGGCGTTCCCGCGTCACTCACCAGGGCCACGAGCTGGCCCGCGCGCACGCGCTCAACGACCTGGGCGCAGCGTTCGGCCTCGTTGTGCTCGTGCAGGGACTGCAGCGGTGATTTCGGACTCAAAC
>JANWIR010000030.1 GCA_025449805.1 Acidimicrobiales bacterium
CTACCTCGTCATGGCGCGCGAGATTCAGCGTCACCCCGTGCGCGGCACGGTGGCCCACGTGGACTTCCAGGTCGTCGACCCCAACAAGCCGGTCGTCGCCGAAGTGCCGCTGCACGTCATTGGTGACGCGGTTGAAGTGCGGCACGCCGACTGGGAAGTTGACCAGCAGATGTTCAGCCTGGAGATCCGCACGCGTCCCGACCGCATTCCGAACTTCATCAACGTTGACATCTCGGAGCTCAAGGCCGGTCACACGATTCGCGTGAGCGACCTCGTGCTGCCCGACGGTGTTGTCGCGGCGGCTGAACCGTCGGTCGCGGTCGTGGCGACGCACGCCGGTCGTGCCGCCAAGGCCACCGCTGGCCCCGACGCCGCCACCGCCTAACTTCCGTGGCGCTTCGACGCGCCCTGGAGGAACGTCGCGGTACGCCGAGCACGTGGCTCGTGGTGGGACTGGCGAACCCCGGCACGCAGTACGAAGGCTCGCGCCATAACGTCGGCGGCGACGCGGTACGCCTCGTCGCCGAGCGACGCCACGTCACCTTGCGTCTCGAGAAGCGTCAACGCGCGTGGAGTGCGACCGTGGCGACGCCGTCGGGTCCGGCCACGTTGGCCGTACCCACCACCTTCATGAATGAATCGGGCGCGGCCCTACCGGGTCTGCTGCGCCGTTGCTCACTCGACGACCTCACGCACCTCGTTATCGTGCACGACGAACTCGATCTCGAACCCGGTCGGCGACAGCTGCGACTCGGGGGCGGGCTCGCCGGCCACAACGGTCTGCGCTCCATCGCCTCGACGTTGTCGACGCAAGAGTTCGCGCGTCTGCGCGTCGGTATCGGTAAGCCCCCCACTAAAGAGCAGGGGGCCGACTACGTGTTCGGACGCCTCCGCGGCGCGCGCCGCGCCGCGCTGCGCGCCGACGTGGAGGCCGCCGCCGACGCAATTGAGACGCTCCTCGAGGAGGGTTTCGAGGAGGCCCGGCAACGAGTGAACGCGTGAGCGAGATCGACGCCCTCGGACGCGTCTTGGACGCGGTGGCGCCGAGTCTGCGCGCCAACGTCGCCGCGGACGGTTTCGTGGCGAGCAACTTCGCGACGCCCGTCACCGTGGCCGCCCTGGCGTTGGAGCGCCCACTCAGCGTCGTCGTGGTGGCGACGTCGGCCGACGCCGAACTCACCCGTGAGGCGTTGGCCGCCTGGCTCGGCGCGACGGCCGTCGAGCTGTGGCCGGGCTGGGACACCCACCCGCTCGAGCGCGTCAGTCCCGACGTTGAGGTCATGAGCCAACGAGCCCTCGTGCGGTGGCGTCTGCGCAATGGTGACGCCCCCCGCGTGGTCGTGGCCTCGGCGCGCGCCGCGGCCCAGTTACTGGCGCCGGATTGGCTCGAGCCGTTCGTCGTCGCGCGCGGTGATGAACGTGAGCGCGATCAACTTCTGGAGAACCTCGTGGCGCGGGGCTATCGCCGCGAACACCTGGTCGAGCACCGCGGTGAGTTCGCGGTGCGCGGTGGCATTGTCGACCTGTGGCCGGCGCAGCGCGACGAGCCGGTGCGTCTCGACTTCTTCGGTGACGAGATTGAACGCCTGACGGTCTTTGATATCGCGAGTCAGCGTTCGACGCGCGACCTCGACGAGGTCGTGGTGGCCCCCGCGCGTGAGTGGATTCCCTCGGCGGCGACGCGCGAACGCGCTCGGGACTGGCGTGAGCGCGAGGCGTGGGGTGCGGCCAGTTTTGATCGACTCGCGAACGGCGAACTCTTCGACGGCATGGAGGGGTGGATGAGCCTCTTCGTCGACGAGCGTCGAACGTTGCTCGACGAGGTCGTCGCGAGCGTCATCGTGGTCGAACCGTCGCGAGTGCGCGCGCGACTCGATGATCTCCTCGACGAGGAGCGTGAACTCGCCGGCGCGGTCGCCGCCACCTGGCAGGCGAGCGCGTCGGTGCCTTTGTTGCACCGGACCTACGACGAGGTCTTCACCGACGTCGACGTCGCGCTCGAAAGCGCGAGCGGGGGCTCGCTCGCGCTCACCTCGCCGCCGCCGGTGCAGGGCGACGCGTCGCGCATTGCCGCCCTCGTGCGGTCCTGGTCGCGGACTCGGCGCGGCGTGGTGCTGAGTGCGAACGCGGCGTCGGTCGAACGCGTCGCGGCGCAGTTGCGCGCCGAGGGTCTCGAGGTCACGACCGATCCCGCGCGGGTGCTCGACGTGCGCGTGAGCGTGGTCGAGAGCTCCTTACCGCTCGGCTTTGCCCTCGACGACCCCGAGATCGTGGTCTGGAGCGAGGCGGACCTCAGCGGACGTCGTCACGTGCCGCGCGCGGTGCGCGCGCGCTCGCGCAACGTTGACGGCTTCTTCGACGACCTCGCGGTGGGCAGCTACGTCGTGCACCGCCAACACGGCGTGGCGCGCTTCTCGGGCACCACCACGCGCGCCATCAACGTCGTGACGCGTGACTACCTCATCGTGGAGTTCAAGGACGGGCGCAGTTACTGGCCGACCGAGCAGATCGACGCACTCACGCCCTACGCCGGGGGAGACGCGCCCGCCCTCTCGCGCATGGGCGGGGCCGAGTGGCAGCGCACGCGCGCCAAGGCGCGCGCGGCGGCCTTCTTAGTCGCCCAGGAGTTGGTCGATCTCTACCGACTGCGCAGCGTCGCGACGGGCTACGCCTTTAGTCCCGACAACGACTGGCAGCGTGAGATGGAAGAGCAGTTCCCCTTCACGCTGACCGCCGATCAGGCCCAAGCCATCGCCGACGTGAAGAGTGACATGGAGTCGCCGCGCCCCATGGACCGACTGGTCTGCGCCGACGTGGGCTTTGGCAAGACCGAGATTGCGCTGCGCGCCGTGTTTAAGGCTTTCCAAGACCACAAGCAGGCCGCCGTCTTGGTGCCAACCACGCTGCTCGCGAGCCAACACACCGCCACCTTGAGTGAGCGTTTCGCGAGTTTCCCCGTCAAGGTGGCGATGCTCAGTCGCTTCGTCGACGAGGCCGAAACGGCCGCCACCATCAAGGGTCTCGCCGAAGGGACGATCGACGTCGTGGTGGGGACGCACCGCTTGCTCTCGGAGTCCGTCGTCTTTAAGGATTTGGGCCTTTTGGTGGTGGACGAAGAGCAGCGCTTCGGCGTAAATCACAAAGAGGCGATTAAGGCGCGCTCGGTCGGGGTGGACGTGTTGACCTTGAGCGCCAGTCCGATCCCGCGAACCCTCGAGATGGCCTTCGCCGGGATTCGTGACCTCTCGATGGTGACGACTCCGCCGGCCGATCGCCGGCCCATCCTCACGCACGTGGGTGAGTACCGCGAGGCCGCGGTCGTCGAGGCGATTCGCCGCGAACTCCTGCGCGAGGGTCAGGTCTTTTTCGTACACAACCGGGTATCGGACATTGACCAGGTCGCGCGTCGCCTGACCCAGTTAGTGCCCGACGCGCGCGTGGCCATCGCGCACGGTCAGATGGACGAGGGCACGCTCGAACGCGTGATGATTGATTTTTGGGAGCGACGATTCGACGTACTGGTCTGCACGACGATCGTGGAGTCGGGCATCGACCTGCCCTCGGTCAACACCTTGATCGTCGACCGCGCCGAGCGACTGGGTCTTGGTCAGATGCACCAACTGCGCGGTCGTGTCGGGCGCAGTGGTCAACGCGCCTACGCCTACCTCTTTCACAACGCCGATCAAGTGCTCTCCGAGACGGCCTACGAACGCCTGCGCACGATTGGCGACAACACGGCGCTGGGCAGTGGCTTCAAGATCGCGATGCGCGACCTCGAGATTCGCGGGGCGGGCAACTTACTCGGGCACGATCAATCGGGACCGGTCGCCGCGGTCGGCTACGACCTCTACGTGCAACTGGTCGCCGAGGCGGTCGCCGAAGCGAAGGGCCAACTACCCGAAGAGTTAGTGGCGGTCACCCTTGACGTGCCGGGTGAAGCGCACCTGCCCACGACCTACGTCGAGGCCGACGACGCGCGCCTGGAGGCCTATCGCCGCCTGGCGGGCGTGCGCACGATGGACGAGTTGGCGGACCTGGCCGACGAATGGGTCGACCGCTACGGCGAATTGCCGGCGCCCGCGCAGGGACTGCTCGACCTGGCGGCGCTGCGCGTGACGTGTCTCGAACTGGGGGTCACCTCGATCGTGGTCCAGCCAGCGCGCGTGGGTGTGCGCTCGACGCCGGTCGTAAAGATTGGCCCGTTGACCTTGAGCCTCAGTCAACAGACGCGCCTGCGACGACTGCACGGCTCACGGGCCTACGACGAGGACACGCGCGAACTGCGCCTCGAGCGACGCGCGACGGAGGTTACGCCGCGGGCCCTGCACGATCTGTTAGTGGACGTCAGTGCGAACGCGACGACGTCGAATGTCTCGGTAGGCTGAACGGGTGCGCCGACTCGTCGTTCTTCTGGTCGTGGCGCTGGTGGGCGTCACGTTCTACGGCGTGAGCGGACGCGCCGGCGGGCTGCGCGTCAATGGCGCGACCGTCTCGGGATCCACGATGCGCGCGGAACTGAACGCCATTGCCCAGAGTTCGACCCTCCAGTGCTACTTGAGTGCGCTCAACAACGTGTCCGAATCGCCCGGGGCCGGCGGCGCCACGTTGAGCGCCGCGGCCGTCGCCGCGTGGAGTGACGCGCGGATTCAGGGACTGACGATCGCCCACTACGTCACGACGACCTTGCACCACACGCCGAGCGCCACCGAACTGCGCACGGCGCGACTCTCGTTGGAGGGCGAGTTGACCCAACAGGTCAGCGCGCACGCCCTGACCTGTCCGGGCACCGCCGCGCAGGCGCTCGACGCCATGACGCCCGAGATGCGCCACAGTGAACTGGTGGACTGGGCCGCGTCGCTCTACTTAGAGGCGAAGTTGAATAGCACGCTGCCGCTGACGACGCCCGCTCTCCAGAGTTATTTCCTCGCGCACCCGTCGAACTACGACACCCTGTGCGTCTCCATTGCGGTCGTGGCACCGGCGTCGGTCGCTACTTTCGAGGCCGCGGCGCAGGGCGGCGCCTCGGTGGCCACGCTCGCGCACTCGTTCTCCCTCGACGCGGCCTCGGCCAAGCACGGCGGCGCCTACGGCTGCTTCTCACCGCTGAGCAGCTCGTACGCGGCGATTCGCGGTGACGTCGCCGGTGAGGGACTGAACCGCTTCGCCGCGGCGCCCCAGTACGTGAACCTCGGGGGCACGACGTACGCCCTGTTCGTCGCCGTGACCAAGCGCTCGCCGACGCCCTTCAACCTGGCCGAACCACTGGTGCTCGTTGACGTGCGCAGCCAGAACGCCTCGAGCGCGAACACCCTGGAAAAGTCGCTCGAGTACCGCGCGTCGGTCTACGTGGACCCGGCCCTCGGGCGTTGGGGACTCGACACGACGGGCCCGCGGGTCTTCACGCCCGCGCTGCCCTCGAGCGCTACGGTCTTGAGCCCGGCGTTGCTGCAGAACAACCCGGCGACCTATCACTAAGGTGCGCGCGTCGGCCCTGCCCGAGGTCGTCGTTCTCGGACTCGGGCCCAGCGACGAGACGTTGATGACCACGCGCGCGACCGCGCTGCTCGACGACGCGCCCGTCGCGCGACTGCGCACGCGCGTGCACCCCGCGGCGACGCGCTGGCCGCAGGTCGCCTCGTACGACGAGTGGTACGACGAAAGCGACTCCTTCGACGCGCTCTACGCGCGCATCGTCGACGACCTCGTGGCCCTGGCCGTCGCGCACGACCGCGTGGTCTACGCCGTGCCCGGATCACCGGTGGTGGCCGAGCGTACGGTCGAGCTCTTGCTCGCGCGCGAGGACGTGCGCGTCGTGTTGGAACCCGCGGTGTCGGTCATCGATCTCGCCTGCGCGGTGCTGCACCGCGACCCGATGACCGCGGGGCTGCGCGTCGTTGACGCGCTCGCGAGTTCGAGTGCGCTCAGCGGTCCGGGACCGGTGCTGATTCTCCAGGCGTACTCGGGCGAAGTCCTCGCGCTGGTCAGCGATCGACTCGATCCCGAGGCGTCGGTCACCGTCTTACATCACCTCGGCCTCGATGATCAGGTCATCACGACCGTGCCGGCGCGACGCTTAGCGACCTTTAGCGCGGCCGACCACTTGACCTCGCTCTGGGTGGAGGAGATCGCCGACG
Source organism: Acidimicrobiales bacterium (assembly GCA_025449805.1). GTDB lineage: Bacteria > Actinomycetota > Acidimicrobiia > Acidimicrobiales > RAAP-2 > RAAP-2. The sequence goes on from JANWIR010000030.1 coordinate 6,135, forward strand.
CGGCCAGTGCCACCCGCGACCTGGTGGCCCTGGCGCGACGCCTGCGCGCCGAGTGTCCGTGGGATCAAGAGCAGACCCACGGGTCACTGACGCGCCACCTCCTCGAGGAGGCCTACGAGGCGCTCGACGCACTCGACGCGTTGGTGCGCGCGGAGGCCGGCGAGGGCGACCTCGAGGCCGCGATTGCCCACGTCGAAGAGGAACTCGGCGACGTCTGGTTCCAGGTGATCTTTCACGCGGAACTCGGCGATGAAGCGGGCCGCTTCGATCTACGCTCCATCGCCGAGACGCTGCGCGCCAAGCTCATCCACCGTCACCCGCACGTCTTCGGTGACGCCACCGCCGCCACGGCCGACGAGGTCGCGGCGCGCTGGGAGATTCTCAAGCGCGACGAAAAGGGTCGCGCCAGCGTCACCGACGGCGTGGCGTGGCAGTTACCGGCCCTCACGCTGTACACCAAGCTGCTGCGCAAGGCGACCCAAGTGGGCCTCGCGGTCGACGGTGGCGAGCGCGCGCGCGAGCGCGCGCGCGTGGCGCTGGGGGCGATCGCTGTCGGTGGGCCGAGCGTCAGTGACGCGCGTTCGAGCGCGTTGGTCGAGGCCGCCTGGGAGGAGCTCTTGGACGCGGTCGTGACCCTCGCGCACGACACGGGCGTCGACGCCGAGGGCGTGTTGCGTGGACGCGCGCAGCGCCTGCGTGATGACGTGCGCGCGCACGAGGCACAGCTCGAAGCGCGCAAAGTCGACGACTAACGTTGAGCCTCTACGTGAAGGAGTCGCCATGAGCGCTATCGAACTCGTCATTGGACGTCAGATTCTGGACTCCCGCGGCAATCCGACCGTCGAAGCCGAGGTCCACCTCGAGTCGGGCGCCAGTGGTCGGGCCGCGGCGCCCTCGGGCGCGTCGACGGGTCGCCACGAGGCGGTCGAACTGCGCGACGGGGGCGCGCCCTGGGGCGGCAAGGGCGTCGCGACCGCGGTGAACTTCGTTAACGGTGAGATCAACGACGCGCTCGAGGGCTACGACGCGCACGACCAGCGCGACGTCGACTTCGCGATGATTGATCTCGACGGCACCGCCAACAAGTCACGCCTCGGCGCCAACGCCATCTTGGCCGTCTCGCTCGCGACCGCGAAGGCCGCCGCGGTCGAGAGCGACCTCGCGCTCTATCAGTACCTCGGCGGCGTCAACGCGCACGTGTTACCCGTACCCATGATGAACGTGGTCAACGGCGGCGCGCACGCGAAAAACTCCATCGACTTCCAAGAGTTCATGGTGATGCCCGTCGGTGCGGCGAGTTTCGCCGAGGCCTTGCGGTGGGGGGTGGAGACCTACCACGCCCTGAAGGACGTTTTCGCGTCGCGGGGACTCTCGACGGCGGTGGGTGACGAGGGCGGTTTCGCGCCCGACCTGCCCGACAACGAGACGGCCGTCAAGGTCTTGGTCGAGGCGATTGAGGCGACCGGTCGGCGTCCCGGCGTCGACGTCGCCATCGCCCTCGACCCCGCGACCAGTGAGCTCTACCGCGACGGCGCGTACCACCTACCCGGCGAGGGTCGCGAACTCTCGAGCGCGCAGTTGGTGGACTACTGGGCCGATCTGTGCGATCGCTATCCCATCGTGTCGATCGAAGACGGCATGGCCGAAGAGGACTGGGATGGATGGGCACTCTTGACGCAGCGTCTGGGTCAGCGCGTGCAACTGGTGGGTGACGACCTCTTCGTGACCAACTCCGCGTTGTTGCAAAAGGGACTCGACTTAGGCGTCGCCAACTCGATGCTGGTCAAACAGAATCAGATCGGGACCCTCAGCGAAACCTTCGACGCGGTGCGATTGGCTACGTCCAATCGCTACAGCGTCGTGGTCTCGCACCGCAGCGGCGAAACCGAAGACACGACAATCGCCGACGTCGCGGTGGCGTTGAACGCCGGTCAAATTAAAACGGGCGCCCCGGCGCGTTCGGACCGAGTCGCCAAGTACAATCAACTACTAAGGATTGAAGAGCGCCTGGGAGAGCAGGCGCGCTTTCTCGGAAGTTCGTCGTTGTCGGGGGCGTCAGGTGGCCACAGCTCGTAAGTCGTCGCACGCGTCGCCGCATCGCTGGGTCTTCCCCTTGGCGCTGGCGACCGCGGTGGCGATGCTGGTCACGTGGTTCCCGCTCTCGGGAATCCTGAGCCAACAGAGCGTGATTTCATCGACGCTGGCCCAAATCGCGAACGTCCACCAACAAGAAAAGGCGCTCGCCACTCAGGCCCACACGCTCAACTCCACGGCGGCGGCGACCCAGCTCGCGCGTGAGCAGTACCAACTGGTCAGCCCCGGACAGAGTTTGATCCAGGTCCTCCCGGGTAACGCGACGGGTGGCGTCACCGCCCAATCCGTCGACCCGGGATTCCAGCCCCTCATCTCGCCCAGTTCGGCCCCCGCGCTCGGCAGCGTCACGACGACGACGCCCCACGTCGCGAACGGCTTCTTCGAACGTCTGGTGCGCACCTTCGAGTTTTGGCGTTGACCTTTCGCGACGCGACGCACGAGCAGTGCGCGGAGGTCGCGCGACTCTTGGGTCGGGCGCCGGCCGGACGTTTCGCCGTCGTCGTGCGACGCCCGAGCGGTGAGGCGGTGGTGATTGAGAACGAACCGCACCTGCTCGACGGCACCCCGATGCCCACGTTGTACTGGCTCGTCGACCCCACACTGCACGACGCGGTGAGCCGCCTCGAGAGTGAGGCGGGCGTGCATCGCTACGAAGCAATGGTGGACGACGAGATCCTCGCGGCGACGCACGCGCGCTACGCCGCGCGGCGCGCGGCGCGCGTGGTACGAACCGATCTCGTCCAGCCCGCCGGCGGCGTGGGCGGGACGCGCGTGGGTATCAAGTGTCTGCACGCGCACCTCGCGAACTTTCTGGTGCACGGGGACGATCCGGTGGGCGAGATCGTCAGTCACCTCGTTGACGTCGCCGACCTCGTCGTGATCGATCCGCGTGACTAGGACCGTCGCCGCCCTCGACTGTGGCTCAAACTCGACGCGACTGTTTATCGCCGACAGTGCGGGCGTGGCCCGCACGCGCCGAACCCACATCACCCGGTTAAGCGCCGGGGTCGACGAACACGCGACACTCCGCGACGACGCTATGGAGCGCACCTTTGCGGTGTTGCGCGAGTATCGACGGGCTATGGACGCCGAAGAGGTCGACCAGGGACTGCTGGTCGCGACGTCGGCGGTCCGCGACGCGCGCAACGGCCAGGACTTCCTCGCGCGCGCGGGCGAGATCGTGGGCGTCCAGGCGCGAATCTTGAGCGGCAACGAAGAGGCGACGTTCTCCTACGACGGCGCCACCGCCGACCTGGTCCCGAGCGAGCGACCGACAATGATCGTCGACATTGGCGGGGGATCGACCGAGTTGGCGGTCATGATCGACGGCGAGCTGCGGTCGTTTTCGATGCAACTGGGCTGCGTGCGCGTGACCGAGCGAGCGCTCGGCGCCGGGGTCGTGTCCCCCGAGCGGCGCGCCGCCGCCGAAATAATGATTCAGCGTGAACTGGAGCGGGCCTTCGCGAGCGAACCACGCTTCGGTGACGTCGTGGGCGCGGTGCGTCTGGTGGGACTCGCCGGCACGGTCGCCACGCTGGTCGCCCTCGAACGCGCCGTCGCAACCTACGACCGCGCGGCCCTGCACCACCAGACGCTCACTCGACGTCAGGTCGTGCACTGGCGCGATCGCCTCAGCGCCGAAACGCCCGAGGTTCGCTTGGCGCACTCCGGTATGACCGAGGGTCGCGAGGACGTGCTCGCGGCGGGGCTCTTCGTCCTCAGCGCCGTGATGGAGCGCTTCGGGGTCGATGACGTGCTCAGCAGCGAGAGCGACATTCTCGACGGCATGGCCGCCTCGATGCTCACGCTAAGTTCCCCCGGGTGAGCATCTGTCACGATGGAGTGGTGAGGAGTCGTTCATGAGCGCGCGCGCGGTCTATTCACCCGTCACGCTGCACGGGCGGCGCGTGATACTGCGCCCGTTGGGTGAGTACGACTACGAGGGTTGGCACGACGTGCGGGTTCGCTGTCGCGACTGGCTGGTGAAGTGGGAGCCGCGTTCGGCGCACTCCTCGCACCTACCCGAGGACCAGCGCAGCTTCGTGGGTCGTTGCGCGCTGCGCGAACGTGAGCGCCAACTCGGCACCGGTTACGGATTCGGCATCTTCGTCGACCAGCGTTTCGTGGGGGAGATCACGCTGTCGTCCATCCAACGGGGCCCGCTGCAGTCGGCCTTTATTGGCTACTGGATTGACGAAGCCTTCGCCGGGCGGGGTCTCATGCCCGAATCGGTGATCACCCTGCTTCAGTACGCCTTTGAGTCGTTGCGACTGCACCGCATTGAGATCAACATCATCCCGCGCAACGCGTCCTCGCGACGCGTCGTCGAAAAGCTCGGTATCCGTTTCGAGGGCATAGCCGAGCGCTACCTCGAGATCGACGGCGCCTGGGAAGATCACGCGCGCTACGCCATCACCGCCGAGGAGTGGGCCGACCGCGCGCCGGAACTCGTCACCCACTGGCTGTTGCCGCTCGACGCCTAAGCGTCGACGTGACCTTTACAACGCTTCGTAGGCGCGCCCGCGAAGTTCGGTAATGGTGGCGGTGCGCAGTGTCGCTCCGAGCGACTGCGCGACTTCGAGCGCGCCGAGTGCCCCCTGCCGTGAGAAGACGACGAGCGCGTCTCGTGGCCCTCGCGCGAGCACCGGTCCGTGGAGTCGCGCGCTCGCGACGGCTCGTCGAACCTCGTCGACGTCGACCTCGGCCGGCAGGGTCACGACGGGGTTCTCGTAGCGCGTCGTACGAAGTTGTCGCATATCGCGCAGCATCTGGCGCGAGTCGCGCCCCACGCGCACCGACGAGCCTTCAACGTCGTCCCACGTCACGAGTTGGGGTTCGACGCGCAGCCCCAAGCGGTCCGCGAGGTAGAGAATCTCGAGATCGAAGGCGAAGCCCTCCACCAGCGAGATCAACGCGAGGAGGCGGGCGCTGGCGAGTCGAAATCCCTTGAAGCCACACTGGGTGTCGCGCAGGGTCGTGCCCGTGTAGTGACGGGCGAGTCGATTAAAGAGAGCGCCCGCGTAGGTGCGCAGCCGCTGGTCGTAGAGGATATGGCCGTCAATGGCGCGCGTGCCCGGCGCTACGTCGACGCGTTCGAGGGCCGACACGAGTTGCGCGGCGTGGTGGGGGTGAATCGCCATATCCGCGTCGGCGGTGATCACGGCGTCACCGGTCGCGAGCGACAGCCCGAGACGAAGCGCCGCTCCCTTACCGAGATTCGTGTCGTGGCGCACGACGCGAAGACCCGCGAGGTGGCCGTAAACGAGGTGCGCCTGGCGCAGCGTGTCGTCGCTCGAGCCGTCGTCGATGATGATGATCTCGACCTCGTGGGCGCCGAGTTGATCGAGTGTCGGCGCGAGACGCGAGAAGCCCTCGGCGAGACGCGGCCCTTCGTTGTACGCCGGGATAACGAGGGTGAGGGCGGGCACGTGACGCTTAGGGACGTGCCGCGCCGATGAGACCCGAGGTAAAGAGCGGGGCCAGAGACACACTGGTGCCCGAATGCGCGGCGGCGATGGTGGTGTTGACGCCCCACGGTCCACTGCCGACGTACATGACCTCGTGGTCGACCGCGTGGTCACCGTCGAGGTTGTAATAGAACAGCAGGTCGCCGGGCTGTAACTGCGTGAGTGGTACGTGGTGCATGGCCGGCCACTGGGTCTCGGTGGTGCGCGGAATCGCGATGCCGGCCTTCGCCCAGGCCCACTGGGTCAGACCCGAACAGTCAAAGCCCACGCCCGGCGTCTCGCCGCCCCACACGTAGGGCACGCCGATTTGGCTCTTCGCGAACGCAACGGCGGCTAAACCCTGTTTGGAGCCGGCGATTTCGGCGATGGCGGGCACGGTGATGGCCGACTGGATGGCCGAGATGACCTGGTTGGCGGCGCTCTGGCCACCAACGACCGAAGCCGCGTTGATGGCCTGGGTCTCACCGGCCTGGTTGTGCGCCCGTGCGGCGGCGACGCCGGCCGCGATCTCGTAGGTGATGATCTCGCCCTTGAGACGAGTAGTGACCTTCTCTAACGTGGCGCGCGTTTGGTTGGAGCGTTGGATGTTTTCCGCGAGCAGAAACTGCATGGCCGCGGTCTGGTGCTGCTTTTGGAGGCGCTGCGCGGCGAGTTGCGCGACGGTGTGCTCGAGCGACTTCTTCTGGGCGACGTACGTATCACGCAGTTGATTCAAGTCACCCACCACCTGTTGCTCGTAGACGTTGCGCGCGTCGGCGTTGGTGACCTTTTGGCGAAACAGCGAGAGAATCTGCGCGTCGGCGGCGCCGAGGACGTACGCGCGCACGACCGCCACGACCAACTGCTGCGACGTGGCGGCGATCGAGGTCCGCTTGGAGGCTTCTTGACTCTGGAGTCGTTGAATGTTGGCTTCGATGACGGCCAGCTTCGCCTTGTCGGCGTCGTACTGGTTCGCCGCAATTTCACTGGCCTTCTCTTGCTGGGAGAGCTCGAGCGAGAGCGTGGCGATCTGGCCCTGGGTCTGTTGGATCGACTGGGCCTGCGCCACCAGGGGGGTCGCCAAGGCCGCCACGAGGGTCGCGGCGAGAACTACGAGGGGGGTCGTTCGTGTCGTGCCCCGACGACGCACGCGAAACATAGAACCAGGCTAGTTGGGCTTGCCGCGAAATTCGGGTCGTTGGACGAAACGAGCCGGTGCGTTAGCGTTACGGGGTCGCGACCGTGGGGGCGTAGCCCAATTGGCAGAGGCAGGGCGCTTAAACCGCCTCCAGTGAGGGTTCGAGTCCCTTCGCCCCTACGCGTCGAGGGTGTTCGACAATATTTAGTAGCGTTGTCCCGTGGCTAAAAGCGCTTCGGGTAAATGGGTCAGTCGCGTCGGTGCGTCCGGCGGTGGCAAGTCGTATCAACGGCGACGTCCGTCCAACTTCATCGGCGCGATCACGTTGATCGTCGTGCTGGGTCTCTTGACCACGATTTACTCGCGCTACGAGTATCAACACCCCGCGGTGACGACGACCGCGCCCCAGGTCGCGCCGGCGATTGGCACCACCTGGTACGCCGCGCTGTCGCTGCAGGCCTGCGGCGAACGTCTGCCGTTCTTGAACGCCGACCCGAACTTCAAGGGTGGCTTCAAGGTCCGGGCCGCCAACGTCCTTCAGATCAGTCCCACCTCGCCCGCTGACGCGGGCAACAACGCCACGCTCAAGCAGTTCGCCGCGGAGTTCCCCGGACTCGTGTTGACCTCTAGCAAGTTGGCGGTGCCGACCGCGACCGGTCTCGTGAATCCCAAGACGACCTACGCGAACGGGCAGACCTGTCCTACGGGCTCTAAGTACGCCGGTCAGAAGGGTTCCGTTGTCTACGCCTACTGGCGCTCCTTCGGACAAAAGACGCCGACTCTCACGACGGACCCCGCGTCGATCAAGTTCTCGCAGTACCTGCGCGTGTCGATGGCCTTTGAGCCCAAGGGCGTCACGCCCCTCGCGCCGTTGCAGGTCAGCGTGAACGACATGGTGGCCGCGACGCAGGCGACCACGACGACGACCGCGCCGGTTGCCACGACGACCGTTCCCGCTACGACGAGTACGACTGCCCCCAATGCGGGATCGACCACCACCACCACGTCGAAGGGCTGAGCTTGCAGTCGATCATCTTGGTCGGCGGTAAGGGAACGCGGCTTCGACCGCTCACGTACGAAACACCCAAGCAGATGCTGCCCCTGGTGGGCGCGCCGATGATCGAGTCCGTGATGTCGACCCTCGCGGTTCACGGTGTCACCGACGCGGTGCTGTCGCTCGGTTATCTGCCCGACCGCTTTACCGCGGCCTACCCGAGCAACGTGATTGCGGGTGTTCGCGTCACGTACGCGGTGGAGCCCGAACCACTCGACACCGCCGGCGCGATTCGCTTCGCCGCGCAGTTCGCGGGCATCGACGAGACCTTCGTGGTCGTGAACGGCGACGTCCTCAGTGACCTCGATCTCACGGCCCTCGTCGCGTTTCACCGACACCGCGGCGCCGAAGCGACCATTGCGCTCACGCCCGTCGATGATCCGTCGGGTTTTGGAGTGGTCGCGACCGACGCGCAGGGACGCGTGAGCGCGTTCATCGAAAAGCCGCCCGCGGGCGAGGCGCCGAGCAACCTCATCAACGCCGGCGTGTACGTCTTTGAGTCCTCGGTCCTACCTCTCATCGACCCCTCACGGCCGGTCAGCGTGGAGCGCGAGATCTTTCCCGCGCTGGTCGCGCGCGGCACACTGTTCGCGAACGCCGTCGACGCCTACTGGATTGACACCGGCACGCCACAGACTTACCTTCGCGCCAACGTTGACGTCTTGCGCGGACGTCGTTCCCAGCGCGACTTCCCCGGCGTGCTCGACGGGTCGTGGTGCCACCCGAGCGCGACGATCGACCCGACGGCGAAGGTCACCAACAGCGTCGTCGACGCGAACTGCGTCGTCGGCGCGCACGTGGTGCTGGAAGACGCCGTGCTACTGCCCCGAGCGATCGTGCAAAGTGAGTGCGTGATTCGTGGTTCCATCATCGGCCCCGAGGCCGTTATTGGTACCGGTTCCGAGCTCGGCCCCACGTGCGTCGTCGGTGCGCACGAGTACGTTGCACCCGCGTCGCAGTTGAGTGGTGACGTGCGCCTGGGCGGCGTCTAGCGCGCGGTTCCTCGACGGGTCGCTCTCGCGACGTTGACGCGCTAGCGAAAGAGGTCGCCCTGGGGCGCGCGCACGACGCTTTGGGCCACGGAACCTTCACCGAAGAACGACGCGTCCAGTCCGCGCAGCAGCGCAAAGGGCGTACCGGCGGCCTTGTGCAGTACCAAGTGGGCGGCGCCGGCAATTTCGTCGGCGACGGCAATCTCGGTCGCTTCCAGGAGCCGACCGTTCGCGTCGACGGTGCCGCGCAGATCGAGAATGGGCTGCAGCCCCGCGACACCTATTGCCACGTCGGTCACGCCGTTGCGCCAGGCGCGACCGAAGGTGTCGGTGATGACGACCGCGAGCGAAACGCCGAGTCGGTGTCGCAGCGACGCGCGCAGACCCCGCGCCGAAAGGTCGGGGTCGTCGGGCAACAGCACCGCCGTGCCGTCGTCGGTGTTCGACAGATCGACGCCCGCGTTGGCGTTCACGAAGCCGTGACGCGTCTCGGTGATGAACAGCGTTCCCCGACGGCGAAGCACCCGAACGGCCTCGCCTTCGATGAGGCGGCGCTTGTCGTCGTCGGTGCCGTCAAAGGCGACCACGCGCCCCTCGGATTTCGAGACGACCTTGGAGGTCACGACGAGTAGGTCGCCGTCGTCGGCGGTCAGCGAAGCGTGCTCGAGCGCTCGGACGACCAGATCGGCGAGGTCGTCGCCGGGGCGGACCTCGCCCTCGTGGGCGAGGGCGCGAATGATGAGCTCACTCACGACAACACCGCCTGGGCGAGTCGACGCGCGTCGGCCTCGTGCGTCATGATCGTCGTCGTGACGATGACGCGGTGTCCGCGCGCGCGCAGGGTCTCGGCGTGTTCGTCGTCGCGCTCATCGATGATCCAGGTGCCCACGAGGTCGCCGTAAAAGTCGGCGACGCCCAGGCACGACACCGCGAAACCGAGTTCGCCGAGCAGTCGATCCGCCGGCCCCTTGAGGGCGGCGCCCGCGATGATGGGCGAGACCGCGACGACGTCGTCGCGACGCGCGCGTACGAGTGCGCGCGCGTCGCCAATCTGGAAAATCGGGTCGATGGAGATGAGTGGATTCGACGGCGCGATGACGATCCGCGCACTCGCGCTCATCGCCTCGCGTGCCTCGGGCGTGAGGCGCGCGTCGGTTGCGCCCTCGACGCGTAGCGATTGCACGACGACGTCGTGGTGGTGTTGGACGAAGTACTCCTGAAAGCTCAAGGTCCCGATGGGCGTGTCGAAGACTGTCGCGACCGGATCGTTGGTCACGGGTAACAACGTCACGTTCACCCCAAAGCGAGCTGACAGCTCGGCCGTGACGTCAGTTTTCGTGGCGCCTTCGCGCAGTCGCTGCGTGCGATAGAGGTGGGTGGCGAGGTCGCGGTCGCCGAGGGAAAACCACGAGGCGCCACCGAGTGCCGTGAGTTCACTCATGACACGCCACGTTTCACCGGCGAGTCCCCAACCCGTGACGTCGTTGTTGAGTCCGGCCAGGGTGTAGTTAATCGTGTCGAGGTCGGGACAGATCATGAGGCCGTGTAGCTCCAGGTCGTCGCCCACGTTGACGACGGCGCGCAGTTGCGAGGGGTCGACGATGAGGCTGAGGGCTCGGAGTAGTCGCGCGGCCCCAACGCCGCCACTCAGGACACAGATCACTCTCGAAACACTAGGTGGCGTCACTATCATCGAGTGCTGTGAGCGCGGCCCTCCTTGACCAGTGGCCCGGCGCGTCAAGTTGCGTCGTTGTGAAACTACGTGACGGCGCGGTCGTTCGCGTCCACGACGAGGGCGATCTCGAGGTGGTGCGCCCGTGGGCCTCGGTGACGAAGATGGCCGTCGCGTTGGCGGTGGGCGTCGAGGTGGACTGGGATCTGCACGCCTACGACGAAGTCGTCGGGCCGAACGGCGCGACGCTCGCGCACCTGCTGTCACACTCGAGCGGCCTAGGCTTCGAGGAGGGTGAGCGGGTCCGTGACGTCGGTGAACGGCGCGTCTACTCCAACGTCGGCATTGACCGGGCGGTCGAAGCCATCGTCGGCGCGGCGAGCCCCGCCCAGTGGCTCAAGAGTCGGGTCTTTGACGCGCTGGGGATGCACTCGAGTGCGTTGCGGGGACGCCCCTGCGCCGACGGGTTCGGCTCCACGGCCGACCTCGCCCTCCTCGCGCGGGCCTGGCTGCGCGGTGACGGGGTGTCGGACGCGACGCGCGAACGGATCGTGACGCCGTACCTGCCGGCGTTGGCGGGCATCGTGCCGGGCTTTGGTCGCTTCAGTCCCTGCCCCTGGGGACTCGGCCCGGAAGTGCGCGGCACGAAGCGTCACTGGATGGGGGACTGGCCCGAAGCGAGTTTCGGCCACTTTGGTCAGAGTGGGGCGCTACTCCTGGTGAATCTCGACGAGGGGATCGCGGTCGTGGCGACCACCGAGGTCCCGTTTGGCCCGTGGGCCGTCGAACTCTGGCCGACCTGGACGAGCCGCGTTCGCGAGCTCGCGTTGTCGTGAGTGACGAGACGGCCTTTCGCGTCGCGCTCGATCTCGATGGATCACTCGAGTCACTGGGTAACTCCATGACCGACCTCGCGACCGCGCTGGAGGCAACCGGGCGCTGTCGCCTCGTACGTTTTCAGAGCGAGAGTCGTCCCGACCCGGGAAGTGCCCGACTACTCCTGCGGCCCCTGTGGACCCCGTGGTGGCGGTACGGGCGCGGCCCCGCCGTTGATCGTTTTCTTCCGCCGGTCGACGTCATTCACGTGGCCGGACTGGCCACCCCACCGACCAACGCGGTGCCGCTCGTGATCTCGGTCGACGATCTGCGACCGCTACGCGGTGAGACCAAGCGCTTCGTGCGGATTAGCCAACTACGTCGCGCGGTGAATGCCGGCGCGGTACTCGTCGCCTCGACGCGTCGCGCGAGTCACGAGGTCCAAGAGGTCCTCGGCGTCGACGCGAGTCGACTCGCGGTCGTGCCGCCCGCGGTACCCACGGTGGCGCCCGTGCTCGACGGTGGCGACGTGGTCGTGAACGTCACGGGTCTCGTTGAACCGCTGTTGAACCTCTTGCCGGGATTAGTGCGTTTCGCGCAAGCGCGCGAGGCCCGAGTCGTGGTGATCGCTAGTGCGAGCTTGATTCAACGTGTCAAGAGCCTGGGGTTGAACGTGACGACGCGCACGCGCCGGGAGGCGCGCGACGCGCTGCGTGAAGCGAGGGTCGTGCTGCACCTGTCCGACGGCGCGCGATTTCCCTCCTTCGCGATCGCCGCGCTCTCGGCCGGCGTGCCAACCCTCGCGCGCGCGACGTCCATCAATCGTGAGCTTTTGAGTGGGGCCGCCGTCTTGATTGACGACGACGGCGAGGTCCACGACGTCCTAGAGGACCTTTGGAGTAACGAACCGCGCCGCGCCCTGTTAACGGCGGCCGGTCAAGACCGGGCGGGTGACTTCGCGCCGGCCGTCGCCGCGAGGGAGTACCTGGCGCTGTACCGCGAGGTGGCGCGGAGCTCTCGTTAAGCGATCGGAACGTTCGCGTGCGTCGTCAGGTCGTTACTCGACGAGCCCACGTCGAGGCGGTAGACGCCGGGAACGACCTGGGCGACGCCTCCGGGGTAGATCGTGAGCAGCGCGCGCGGTATGACGAAGGCCACCTGACGACTCGCGTGGGGCGCTACAGCGACGCGCACGAATGCCTTGAGCTGTTCGGGTGGTTCGCCCGTTGACGGCGGGTAGTGCAGGTAGACCTCAACGACGTCAATCCCCGCGCGCGACCCGGTGTTCGTGACCGTGACGTGGCCCACGAGCCGTGAGGGTTGACTCACTACCTCGAGACGCGAGGTCGCGAAGGTGGTGTAGCTCAGACCAAAACCGAAAGGGAAGAGGGGGGCGACACCGTGACGTTGGTACCACCGGTAACCCACGTCGAGCGAGGCACCGAACTGGACGACGCCATTGATCCCCGGGTAGGCGGCGGGCGTAGCGGTCGCGGAACGCGCCAGTGATTGAGGAAAGGTCAGCGGGAGTCGACCACTGGGATTAACGGCGCCGCTCAAGACGGCGGCGATAGCGGGCCCGTCGGACTGACCCGGATACCAGGCTTCGAGTACGGCCGCCACCCGGTGTAGCCACGGCATGGCGACGGCTCCACCGGTGTTGAGTACCACGATGGTCCGAGGGTTGACGCGGGCTACGGCGGTGATGAGGGCGTTTTGATCGCCGGGGAGGAGCAAACTCGGCAGGTCCGCGCCTTCGCCGGTGTACGAGCTCGCGAAGATGATGGCGGTGCGTGCGTGGCGCGCCGCGTCAACGGCGGCGGCCAGTCGCGCACTGACGTTGAGAATGCCGAGGCGTGGTGGCTGATGACTACGGATGGCGAACCAGTTGACGGCGATGTCGTAACGGTGTCGACCGCGAAGGCGTAGTGACGTCGAGATGATGTTGCGCGCGTGAATTCCCGGCGAGGACAACAGCGGCTGACCATTCAGCGTTACCCACGTGTCACCGTATTGCTGGACCGCAATTTCGTACGTGCCACCACGTTGGGTTTCGAGTGGGACCGTTTCGTGATTCCAACCGGGGCCGCTTAAGGGCGCCGTGGCGGTGGCGACTTGGGGTGTCACGAAGGGACTCGATTCGATGTCGAGGTCGGCAACGCCCGGCTCACTGGTCGTCGGGACCACCTCGCCATTCAAAAACGGCTTGCCCCGTTGATAACTCAGATCGCTCAACACATTGAGGTTCGAGGCGTTGGTTGAACCGCGCTCGTAGTGCACGTGGGACGTGCCAAAGAGTGCGCGTAGTGCCGCGAGGGGGGTTTCGAGCGAAGCGGGCAGTACGGCCGAACTACCACCACCGGCGACAATCGGATTGAACTGCGCGTCGAGTCCCATGACGGCGAACGGACCGGCCGACGACGTAAGGGGGAGAAGGTGGTGCGTATTCTTCAAGAGCACGATGGACTCTTGGGCCATCTGACGGGCGAGTGCGACGTCCGCCGCCGACGTGACCGGGCGATAGGGCGTGAACGTTCGCGGTTGCGCGACGAGATGGAAGCGGAACATTTCGGTCAGGACGTCGCGGACGGCGTGGTCCAGGGTTGGCAACGACACGCGCCCCCGTCGCACGAGGCGCGCCAGACCCTGGGCCGAGGTTGGCTTGAGGAGATCGATTCCCGCGCGCAGACTCGCGGGGACGTTGAAGACGGCGTGCAGGTCGGAGCGAATAATCCCGTCGAATCCCCACTGGCGTAGTTCGCGGACGAGTGCCGCGTCGGCGCAGGTGTTCACGCCATTGATGAAACCGTAGGCGCACATAATTGCGGCGGGATGTCCCTGCTGGACCGCTTGGCGAAACGCCGCGAGGTAGAGCTCGTCGAGTGCTCGACCTCCCACCCGTTGCCGCAAGAACAGTCGAGCCGTCTCTTGGGTGTAGGCACCGAAATGTTTGAGGACGGCCATGACGGCCTGGGACTGAATGCCCCGTATCTCGGCGGCGCCGAGGGACCCCGCGAGAAACGGATCTTCGCCAAAGGTTTCGAAGACTCGCCCGCTCAGGGGTACGCGCGCGATATTGAGTTCCGGCGCCTGAATGGCGTCGAGACCTTTGGCGTGCGTCTCGGCACCGAGGGCGCGTCCGAAGCGTGCGGCCAGACTCGAATCAAACGTCGCCGCCAGGGCGATCGCCGCCGGCCACTGCGTCACGCCAGGAAGACCGTTGGCTAATCCGACGGGGCCGTCGGACATCGTGAGTGCCGGCAGACACAATCGGGGCACGCCAACGTTCGTATTCCCGAGGGGAGCGTGCGTGTTCAGCACGACGAATTGGGCCTTTTCTTGAAGACTCATTGCGCCGAGGACTTCGCGGGCGAGTTGATCGGGCGAACGATGGGTGAGCTGCCACGTACTCATCCAGGGGCAACGCGCCTTGGTAGTGGTCACGACGGGCTGGGGGCGAGGGCTGGCCGACGAAGGAGTCGCGACGGTGATGGCGGTCGCGATCGTCAGGCTCAGCGTGAGAACGCTCACGCCCAAGAGCCATCGCGCACGAACGGACATCAATCTCTTCGTCCTTCAGCTTCAGTCGGCGACGGTGAACGCCGAAGAACTTAGACCAGTAATGAAAGGGCACAATTGGGGCGCACTAAAGATCGCCTAAGAATCCTCGTCGCGAGCGCTCAACGTCGGTCACTCTCGAGGTCCGTGCTCTACCATGGCCCCCGATACGTGAAGGCAGTGGGGGGTGGCGTGGACGAAAGGTTTGCACCCGACGCTCGTCACGCCCTGTGGACGCTGGTCTGGTTCGCGGTCATGGCCGTCGGCATCAACTCGTGGTCGTCGTGGTCGCAGTGGGAGGGCTACGCGATCGCCGCGCCGCTCGTGACGCTCATTGGTGCGGGGGGCATCGTCGCCGTGTGGGTCGTGCCGACACGTTGGCGCGCGCGCCTCGAACACGTCGCCATGGCGGTGGCGCTGGTCACGGTCATCGTGGCGTACGCGCCGTCCATGTTGGCGCAGCGCTTCTTTAATACTGACGCGGCCGCCTTTAATCAACGAGCCGTGGTGTTGCTCGCGCACGGCCACGACCCCTACCGCGCCGTCTTTCACGCGGCGAACTTGGCGCTGTCGAACGCTCCGAACTATTGGACGTACCTACTCAACGGCGGTCACGTGGATCAGTTCTCGTATCCCGCCGGAGCGTTCGTCCTGCAGTTACCGCTGCAACTTTTGGGCGTCACTCACCTCGCGACCAATTGGCTCGACCTCGCGGCGTGGTTGGCCGCCTCGCTGTTGTTGTATCGCCTAGCACCGCCTTCGGTCAATTGGCTCGCGCCACTGCTGCTCTTGACGTCCGTGTTCACGTTCTCCTTCGCCCACGGCGGGACCGACGCGCTCTTCGTTCCCTTCCTGCTCATGGCCGCGTATCACTGGGATGACTTTGTGCGTCCGTCCGCGATGAGGTGGAGTCGTTGGCTCTCGCCAGTGGCACTCGGTATCGCGTGCTCCATCAAGCAGACGCCGTGGTTCGCCGTTCCTTTCTTTGTGCTCGGTATCGCGCACGAGGCCCGTCTCGAAGGTGTCGTCGTCGCGCGCAGTGTCGTGCGCTACCTCGGGTGGGTCGCGCTCCCCTTTACGATCGTGAATCTGCCGTTCGCGCTCTGGTCGCCGGGGGCGTGGTGGCGTGGCGTGACGCTGCCCCTTCGTGAACCACTCACTCCCGATGGTCAAGGACTGGTGACGTTAGTCATGCACGGGGTGGTCTCGACGTTGCACCCCGCCCAACTGCAGCTCGGCGCGGCGCTCGCGGTCGTGACACTTCTCATCGTCGTGTGGCGTTGGTATCCAGCGATGAAGCACGCGTGGCTTTTCGCGTTACCACTCGTGTTGTACTTGCCGAGTCGCAGTCTGTCGAGTTATCTGGTGGACTTCATCCCGGCCGCGTTCATCGCGAGTCTCACGACGCGACCGGTGGTCAATCCACGGCCGAGGGATCCTCGAAGTGCGTGGCTGATGCTCGGCGTCGCCGTTACATCGTTCGGCCTCATTGTCAACTCCTTCCTCGGATCTCCGTTGAGCGTTCGCGTGGATCACGTGAAGGTGACGCGCGTTGGACTGCGCTTTACGAAGTTGGAAGTAACGCTCGTGAACCACACCAGCGCGCCGATTCGCCCCCACGTCATGGTCGTGGTGGGGTCGTCGCACCCAGTGGGCTTCTGGGACTTCGTCGGCAACCCGGGTGGGGTCGTGCTGGCGCCCGGGATGACGGAGCGCGTGTGGCTTCGCGCGCCGGCCAACGCGTACACCCCCGCGCGTCACGAAAATTGGCTGGTCGAAGTGACGAGTGCGTCGCCCGCGTTTTTGGTCACGTCGCCGGCGCGTCAGTGGCGACGGGGTCCCACGCACTCGTTAAGTGAGGAACGCGCGCTGGCGAGCGCGTCAACCGAGCCGACCACGGGCGAGCACGTGAGAGGCTAGACCCGTGCCCGTCGTCGCCGTCACCGTGGATCAACTCTGGCGGCCCCAACCCGGGGGCATCGCAACCTACGCGCGCGGACTACTGCGAGGACTGCGCCAACTCGACTCGCCCTGGCGCGCGCTCGCGCTCGCACCGCGCGGTGGCGATACGTACGGTCTCGACGTGCCGGTTCGCCACGCGCCACTTGGTGTGCGGGGCGTTACCCAACTGTGGTCGCGGTGGCCACTGGGTGTGGGGCCGGGCGTCGACGCCGTCCACGCCACGTCGCTCGCGGGACCCTTTCGCGGAGCGCCCCGCCACGCGGTCGCGCTGCACGACCTGTTGTGGCGCGACGAACCCTCAGCGTCGACACCCGCGGGCATTCGATTCCATGAGCGGCGACTGCGTCGCGTCCTCGAACGTGACGACCTGCGCCTCGTGCTCACCTCACCACCGTTGGTCGATCGACTCCGGGCCGAGGGCGTCGACGCGGCGCGACTGTTCCAGGTCCAGATGGGCGTCGACGACGACGTGGAACCTGCCGAGTCGGGTGAGGTGCGCGCGCTGTTGGCGCGTCACGGAGTGCACGGCCCCTACGTGCTCTACGCCGGCACGCGCGAACCACGAAAGAATCTCGCGCGACTGGTGAAGGCGCACCAAGCGGCGCTCGCGCTCGCGCCCGATCTCGGCCCGCTGGTACTCGTGGGACCGGCCGGCTGGGGGGAGGAGTCTCTCGACGCGGCGATTGTGCTCGGGTCTCAGACACGCGCGTTGTTCAAGGGTCTGGTACGCGAGGCGGGCATCTTCGCCTACGTACCGCTCCGCGAAGGTTGGGGACTGCCGGCCGTGGAGGCGCTCGCCCTCGGGACGCGTGTCGTCGTGAGTTCTACGACGCCGAGTGGGTGGGGTAATAACGAGGTCGTCGCCGTCGATCCCTTGGACGAAGCGTCAATCACCCAGGGCCTCCTCGACGCCCTCGAGCAAGGTGACGATGACGCCGCGCGACGTCAACGTCGCCAGAGTGTGGCGACCTTGACGTGGCGCGCCTGCGCGCAGGCTCACCTGGCGGCCTGGTCGTGAAGGTCGCGCTGGACGTTTCGGCGGTGCCCCCGCGCATCGCCGGGGCCGGACGTTACATCGCCGAGGTCGCGATTCGCCTGACGCCGCTCAACGTTGAGGCGACGTTAGTCACGCGTCGCGACGACGTCGATCGCTGGCGCGCGCGCGCGCCGGGGGCGACCCTGGCCCCCCTAGTACCGGCCAGTCGCGTGGGACGTCTTTTCTACGAGGCCTCGCGTTTGGGCTCGTCGTCGGTCGCGCGTCACACGGACGTGTGGCACGCGCCGCACTACACCATGCCGCGTCGAGCGAACACGCCCGTCGTGGTGACGATTCACGACCTCACGTTCTTTACGAATCCCGAGTGGCACGAGCGCGCCAAGGTGCTCTTCTTCCAGCGCGCGATTCGCTACTCCGTCGCGCACGCGACCGAGTTGATCTGCGTGAGTGCGTACACGAAACGCCAACTCGAGGCCGTACTCGCGCCGTCGGTGCCGGTGACCGTCGCGCCGCTTGGCGTTGACCACGCGCGCTTTCATCCGCGTGATGATCACGACGACGCAACGTTGGCCGGCGCCGGGCTCGCCACGACGGCGCCGTTTGTCTTATTCGTCGGCACGCTGGAACCGCGCAAGGGTCTCGACGTGTTGCTGCAGGCCTTCACGGAACTCGCCCGCGACCACGCGGACCTCGAGCTGTGGATCGTCGGTCAGACCGGTTGGTCGGTGGGACCGATCAGTGAACAGTTGCGTACGCACCCCTTCGCGCACCGAGTGCGACGACTCGGCTTCGTCGACGAGGCCGTGCTGCCGGCGCTCTTTCGACGGGCGCGGGTGGTCGCGTACCCCTCGCGCGGGGAGGGATTCGGACTTCCCGTACTCGAGGCGATGGCCTGCGGCGCGTCGGTGGTGACCTCGAGTGACACCGTGATGGCCGAGGTGGCCGGTGACGCGGCGATGTTGTGCGCCGCCGGGAACGCTGACGCCCTGGCGAGTGCGCTTGAGCGCGTCCTCAACGACGACCGCGACGTCACCGTCGCCCGCCAGCGAGCGGCGACGTCGCGGGCGCAGAACTACACGTGGGAGGCGATGATGGACAAGCACCTGGAGGTCTACGAACGGGTGCGTCGAGCGTGACGCGCGTCCTCATAACGGGCGCCCAGGGCTTCGTGGGTCGTCACCTTGACGCGCACCTCCAGGCGCGCGGCGACCTGGTCGTTGGCGTGGACCGCGAGTGCGACGTGACCGACGAGGAGAGCGTTCGTCGGGTCCTGCACGAGGTCACGCCCGACGTGATCTTTCACCTCGCCGCGTTGACCCACGTGGGGGAGTCGTGGGATCAAGCGGCGGAGTTCACGCGCGTCAACGTCGTGGGCACGCAACGACTCTTGAACGCGGCGCGCGCCGTCGTGCCCGAGGCGACGACGATCATGGTCAGTACCTCGGAGGTCTACGGCGTCGTTCGTGAGGACGATCTGCCCTTGGAGGAGACCTTTCGCGTCGCGCCCCTGAGCCCCTACGCCACGAGCAAAGTTGAGGCCGAACACGTGGCCCGCGACGCGTGGCGCCACCACAATCAGCGCGTCATTATCGCCCGGCCGTTCAATCACGTGGGGCCGGGTCAGTCGACCAACTTCTTCGTCCCCGCTCTCGCGTCGCGTCTGCTCCACGCGCGTCGCGAGGGTCGCGACCACGTGATGGTGGGCGACCTATCAACCCGCCGTGACGTGAGCGACGTGCGCGACGTCGTACGCGCGTACGCGCTGCTCGCGGAGTACGGCGCGCCCGGCGAGGTGTACCACGTGGCGTCGGGTCGCGACGTCGCGATGAGCACCCTGGCCGCGATGCTCGTCGAGCTGGTGGCGCCCGGCACGCGTCTCGAGCGTGACGAGTCACTGGTGCGTCCCGCCGAAGTCCCCGTTTCTCGCGGGAGCGCGGCGAAGATTTTTGCGACGACCGGATGGCGCGGGGAGATTGATCTCGCCCAGAGTCTGCGCGACGTCGTAGCCTCCCTCGAAATACCTGATTAAGTTGATATTTACGTGAGACAACGGGCCGGCCCGTCGCGGAAACTGTCCCGAACGCGAGCCCGTCGC
Organism: Acidimicrobiales bacterium; assembly: GCA_025449805.1. Taxonomy (GTDB): domain Bacteria; phylum Actinomycetota; class Acidimicrobiia; order Acidimicrobiales; family RAAP-2; genus RAAP-2. The sequence goes on from JANWIR010000030.1 coordinate 25,959, forward strand.
CCACTAGCCTTGTTGGACTGATGGACACTCGTGCCCCGGCCGTTGTGGCCGTCGTCGTAACAACCGGCCCCGGTCCTGGACTCGAGGCCACCGTCGCCTCGCTGGTTGCCCAGGACTACGGCGAGTTGAGCGTACTCGTCGTGGCCAACGGCGAGAGCGACACCGTCGCGGCCCGCGTGGCCGCGGTCGCGCCCCAGGTTTTCGTGCGGATTCTCGAGGAGAATCGAGGCTTTGCGGTCGCCTGTAACGAGGCGGTACGCATGGTCGACGGCGCGGCCTTTTTCCTCTTTTGCCACGACGACGTCCGCCTTGATCCCAACGCGGTCTCGCTCATGGTGGAGACGGCCTACCGCACGAACGCCGGAATCGTGACGCCCAAAGTCGTCGCGTACGACGACCCCATGATCTTGGTGCACGTCGGCCAAACCTCCGACCGATTCGGCGTCGTGCGCGAGCGCGTTGAATTGGGTGAAATCGACCACGGTCAACAGGACCTCGAACGTGACGTCTTCGTCGCGCCCGGCGGCGTCACCTTGGTGCGCACGGATCTCTTTACGACGCTGCGCGGCTTTGACCCCCTGATCCCCGTGCTGGGCGAGGACCTCGACCTGTGCTGGCGGGCGCAACTCGCCGGCGCGCGCGTCGTCGTCGCGCCGTTAGCCCGGGTGGCCCACCGCGAAACCATCGCCGCGAACGAACGGGCCGTCACGGCGGTGGGAACGCGTCGCGCGAGCCGCCAAGATCTTCAGCGTCGCCACCAGTTATTCGTCGTGGCAACGGGCTGGAATCGACGAAATACCGCCGCGACGCTCGGGTTGCTGGCGTTGCTCGATGGCGCCGAGCTGGCGCTGTCGCTCGTGGGGCGCGACCTCGACCGCGCCGGAGCAATCGTGGGATCGTGGCGGTGGGTTTTCAAACATCGCCGTCGGATCGTCGAGCGACGTCGCGAAATTCACGCGCTGCGCGTGCTCGACGACGGCGATCTGCGACGGCTTCAGGTCGCGGGCGCCAGTCGACTCAAGCAGTTCTTTATCACGCTGGTACGCGAAGGCTACGACCACGCCCGCGGGATTCTGCCCACCGAGCCACACCAGCCCGACGCGGTCGTCGACGACGAAACCAGCGGGGTAGGTTTCGCCGCGGCGTTCTCCGAGGTCGAAGAGTTCGACGAAATCCCCCGCAGCGAGACCTTGGCCTGGCGTCGTCGACCGTCGCGTTTCATGACGTCGTTTCGCTCACAGGCGCTCGTCGTCGTGCTGGCCGCACTCGGGTGGCTGATTGGCGCGCGCAACCTCGTCGCCATGCCGTTACCCCTCGTGGGCCGACTGGCGCCGCTCGATTCGTGGTGGTCGACGTGGCGTCACTTCTTCGCGTCGTGGTCGCCGAACGGGGTGGGTACCGGTACGCCGGGCATGCCCGGCTACGGCGTGCTGGCCTTCGCGGGCACGTTCGTGTTTGGCCGCATGGGGGTCCTGCCCCGCCTCGCGTTGATCTTCGCCGTCCCCCTGGGCGCCTGGGCGATGGCCAAGTTGCTCAAGGGGCGGGTCTCGAATCGCGCACGAGTGCTGGCCGCGATCGCCTACGCGGCCCTGCCGGTCGGACTGAACGCGATTGCGCAGGGACGCGTCGACACGTTGGTGGTGGTCGCCGGACTGCCCTTCGTCGTTCGCCGACTCTTTGAGTTGCTCGACGTACCCGGGTTTCGTGCGCGCCCCTACGACGATCCGTTGCCCTTTGGTCACCTGGGCTGGCGTACGACGCTGGCTGGTCAACGCATGGTGCTGATCATGATCGTGGCGATGATGAGCGCGATGGCGCCCGCCACATTGGTACTGGTGGGGCTGGTGGTCGGGGGCGTGGCGATCGCTCGATGGTTCGAACCCGACGAGGATCGTCACCCCCAAGGTTCGCTACGACTCGTCGGTGCCATTTGTTTCAACGTCGCGGTCTTTTTGCTGCCCATGAGCGTCGACGTCGTGCTGGCTGGACGTCGCGCGCCGTCGATCTTCGGTCTGTCGCGCGGTCCGTGGTCAACCCCATCGTTCAGCCAACTCGCGCGGGGCGTGGACGGATCCTTTGGCGTGTCATGGTGGGGCTGGCTCTTACCCATCAGCGCAGTGGCCACGCTGTTCCTCGCCCGTGGCGTGCGTCGCACCCTCGCCACCAAGGTCGCGACGATCGCCACCTTGACGTTGGTCCTCGCCACGCTCGTCGCGCACCACTGGCTCGGAAACTTCGCCCCCGAACTCGACGTCCTACTCGCGCTCTACGCCACGATGATCGCGGTACTGGTGGGCGTGGGGGTGAGCGCCCTCGAGAACGACCTGCGTGACGTCGGCTTTGGCTGGCGTCAACTAACCGCGGTGGTGGGACTCGTTTCCATGCTGCTCGCGGCACTGCCCTTCGCGGTCGATATGGCCAGTGGTCGCTTTGACCTGCCCACGACGAGCGTGGCCTCGTCACTCGCGACGCCCGGAGCGAACGCGCCCGGCGGGTACCGCGTCCTGTGGCTCGGTGACCCGTCAATCCTCCCGCTCCCGGGCTGGAGCGTCGCGCCAGGGCTCGAGGCCGCCACGTCGATGAACGGACTGCCCGGAGGCGCGACCCTCTTCTCGCCGCCGGATTCGGGTACCTCGGACGTCATTCTTCAGGCGTTACAGACCGCGATAGCCGGACGCACTGTCCGACTAGGCGCGCTGCTCGCCGCGGCGGGCATTTCGACGATCGTGGTCATGAACGCCGGCGCCCCCGAGCTGCCGGGTGTGCAACAGGTGCCGCTGCGCGACGCCCCCCAGAGTCTGGTGACAGCCCTCACGAATCAAAGTGACCTCGCCCTCGAGTTGCAGACCGCCTCGGTCGAGGTCTTTACCAACTCGTTGTTCCACGGCATCGTGGCGTCGACCCAGCCCGGGTCAACGACGTTGACGCCACTCTTTAGCGCGGCGAGCTTTCGTGGCGTCGTGGCCCCGGGCGCCACCGTGGTCGCGGGGCTCGCGCCGGCCGGCGCCTTCGCTTTGGACGTCAACGCGCACGCCACGCCACGCACGACGTACGGCTCGTGGACCCCCTACTACCAGGTGCCGAGTTCGCCAACGGCGGCCACGGGCGAGATCGTGCTGCGCCAATTCCCCTTCAACGGACTCCTCGCGCTGTTCACGTTGAGTATGTGGAGTGTGGTGTGGCTCGGCTTTGGCGTGGTGCACCGTTTGGAGTGGCTCTTTACCGGGCGTCGCCCACGCCGTCGACGGGTCAGCGAATGAGACGTCGACCGATTCCCCTCGTGGTCGTGCTCGCCGCGTTACTGACGGGCACTGCCGTGGCCTCGTCACTCGCGCACTCGACGAATCCCACCTTCGTGGTTGCGGGATCGAACGCCGAGTCCACCGCGCTGTACTGCGCGGGACTCACCGACGCCAAGGGCGCCGCCCCGGGGCACGTCGCGTTCGAAAACACCTCGGACCAGAGTCGCTCGCTGGCCGTTCGCGTGTCGAGTGACGCCAACACGTCGTGGTCGGGCTCGATCGTGCTCGCCGGGCACGCGCGCACGCTCCTCTCGCCGAGCACTTTGGTGAAGGGTCATAACTTTGGCGTCGCCGCCCAGATCAGCGGCACGGGCGTCATAGGGGAAATCGTCACGAACGATCGCCGCGCGACGTTACCGTGCCTCGGGGCGGGTCAACAGTCGTGGTACGCCACGGGCTTTGACACCCGCGTGGGGTCGGCGGCGCAGTTAAACATCTTGAACCCCACCGCGACGCCCGCGGTCTTTAGCGTTTCGACCTACGCGAGCACGGGCTTCGCCGCACCGGCGCCCTTTCAAGGGCTCAGCGTCGCGCCCCACGGTGAGGTCACCGTGAACCTGGGCGATCAGATCGTCAACACGGCCAACATTGGGGTGCGGGTCAACGTGCTGCGCGGCGCCCTCGCCATCACCGGCGTCGAGGCCACGAACGGCACGACCTCACTCGTGTCGGGCAGCCCCGCACCCACGACGACGACCTGGTTCTCGAGCGTGACGACCGTGAACCACGCCACCGCCCAAGTTCTTCTCGCCAATCCGCACGACTCCTCGACGTCGGTCACGGTCAAGGTCGCGCTCGCGCACTTTTCCGTCGCGCCGCAGACGCTGCAGTTGGCGCCCTTCGCGACGGGCGTCGTCACGATCACCCCGAATCCGGCGATCGCGCCCGACGCCTACGCCATGTTGAACGTCTCGTCGAGTCAAGGGGTCGTCGCGGACCTCGCGGTGGGTGATGGTGCCTACCAGCAGTTGAGTGCGCCCGAGGTGCCCGTGCGAAGCTTCACGGTTGAGGACTTCAACGGCCGCGGTTTCGACGCGACGAGAGTGACGAATACGGGCGACCGACCGGCCAAACTTTTGGTCACCTGGATTCGTCTCGCCGCGACGTCGAGTGGATCGAGTTCGTCGCCATCGGTGACGACCACCCTGGCGCCCGGCGCGACGCTGTCGCTTTCGACGTTGTTTCCCACGCCACTGGCGTGGAACGACGGTCGACTGGTCGTCTCGACGAAGCGCGCCGTGTTGGTGGCGGGACTGACCCTCCCGACCAAGCCGGCCGGCGCCCTCGTGGTCGAGCCGTTAGACGGCCGGTAAAGTCGGCGGCTGCCAGCTCGGCGTCGGTGTCGACGCCGCCGGAGCGACCGCGACGGGCTCGCTCGGCACTTTGGGTGACGCGGACTTCGTGACGCCCGACAGAGAACTAACCGTTTTGGTGCCGGCCGGGTGCACTGGTTCTCCGTGCGCCTCGTCGATGAGACGCGCGGCGAGTTCGCCGTCGATGGTCTCGTGCTCGAGCAGAGCGCGCGTCAGCGCCTCGAGTCCCCGACGGTGCAGCGTGAGCACCTCAATGGCACGGGACTCTTGTTCGCGCAAGATCCGCTCCACCTCGTCGTCGATGATCTTGGAGGTTGAGTCGGAGTAGTCACGGGTGTGCATGAGATCCTCACCCAAGAAGACCTGGTTGTTCGAGCCCCAGGCCATCGGGCCAATCTCCTTGCTCATACCCCACTCGCGCACCATGCGACGCGCGAGGTCGGTGTTGCGCTGAAGGTCGTCGGCGGCGCCGGTCGAGAGGTCGCCGTAGACGAGCAGCTCGGCGACGCGTCCACCCATGCGCATACACAGTGAGTCCTCGAGGTGCTGGCGGCTCATGATGTGGCGGTCCTCTTCGGGCAGCGTCATCGTGACCCCGAGCGCCATGCCGCGGGGGATAATCGTGATCTTGTGGAGGGGGTCGGACTTTTCGAGCACGTAGGCCAGCAACGCGTGACCACTTTCGTGGAAGGCAATGCGCTCGCGCTCGTCGTCTTGGAGGACCATCGTGTCGCGCTCTTGACCCATGATCACGCGGTCGCGCGCGCTCTCGAAGTCCTCCATCGACACGGTCGTGGAGTGGCGACGTACCGCGTGCAACGCCGCCTCGTTGACCAGGTTCGCCAGGTCCGCTCCGCTCATGCCGGGCGTACCACGCGCCACCATCGACAGGTCGACGCTCGCGTCGAGCGGTTTAGCCTTGGCGTGCACCTGCAAGATCGGTAGGCGCTCTTCGAGGTCCGGCAGGGGTACGACGATCTGGCGGTCGAAGCGGCCCGGACGCAGCAACGCCGGGTCCAGCACGTCGGGGCGGTTGGTCGCGGCCATGACCACGACGCCTTCGGTCGGGTCGAAGCCGTCCATCTCGCTGAGCATCTGATTCAACGTCTGCTCGCGCTCGTCGTGGCCACCGCCGAGTCCGGCACCGCGCTTGCGGCCAATGGAGTCGATCTCGTCGATGAAGACGATCGCCGGCGCCTGCTTGCGGGCCGTCGCGAAGAGGTCGCGCACGCGGCTCGCGCCGACGCCAACGAACATCTCCATGAAGTCCGAGCCGGACACCGAGAAGAAGGGAACGCCCGCTTCACCGGCCACGGCGCGCGCCAGCATGGTCTTACCGGTGCCGGGCGGGCCAACGAGCAAGATGCCCTTAGGAATCGTCGCACCAATGGCCTGGTAGCGCAGAGGATTCTTCAAGAACTCGACGACCTCGCTGATCTCTTGCTTGACGCCGAAGTAGCCCGCCACGTCGGCGAAGGTGGTCTTCGGGCGATCCTCGCTGAACTGCTTGGCCTTAGAGCGCCCGACCGACATCATGCCGTTCATTTGGCCGCGCGCCTGGCGACTCGCGAACATCATGAAGCCGCCAAAGATCGCGATCCAAATCACGTAGGGCAACAGTGTGGAGGCGAGGTTGGATCCGCCGGCGAAGGTGACCGTGGCGTTGCCGCTTTGGAGCGTCGAGATCTCGGTGGTGAGCGCCGGGGACGGACCATTCGAGGTGTAGTTCGTCCCGTTGAGGAGTTGGCCCGAGACGGCGCCCGTTGAGGTGTTGATCGCCGCGGTCAAGACCTGGTGGGACTCGGCGTCTTTGATCAGGGTCGAGTAGGAGATCGTCTTGACGTTCTTGGACGAGAACAGCGACGGGATGACCAAAATGCCCAACACGAAGGCGATGATCGCGATGGTGAGGACGCGACGGCGCGTCTCGGGGGCGAGAGGGCCGTTTCCGGGCATGAATTTGCGAAAGCCGCTGGGCTCGTTGGGGTTAGTACTCACCTCACCAATCTAGGGGTCGTCGAACCGGCTGGTACCCCGCCTGTGCAAAACTCGCGAGTTGTTAGCGTACGTCGTTGTGAGTAGCGAGCCGGAAAACCTGCGGACACGGCCTCGACTGATCGCAATTCTGCTCGCCAGTTTTATTGGATTCTTAGCGGGCCAACTCATCGCGTCGCTGCTCGAGAGCCTCGGCGCGATGCTCGCGCACTTTCCGGGCGGCGTGAGCGCACTCGTCGCGCTGCCGGTACCGCCCTGGTGGGCGAACGTCTTGGGTCTCGTGGGACTGTGGATCGGCTTTGGGGGCGCGATTGCCTTCGCCTACGGACCCGGCGGACTGCGGCCCTTCGCGAACCAGTGGCGTCTTCGCCCGTCCGACGCGGGGTACCTCGTGCTCGGGCCCCTCCTCCAAGTCGCGGTCGACCTGGCCTACCGACCCTTTCATCTGCGACACCTCGACCAACCGGTTAAGCACCTCTTTAACGCGTCGCGTGGCGTGACGTTCGTGGTCCTGGCCGTGCTGACCACCGTGGTGGCACCCTTCGTGGAGGAGTGGTTCTTTCGCGGCGTCATCTACCGAGCTCTCGCCGAGGGTCTCGAGGTGCGCTCGTCGCGCGTTGCCCACGGCGTCGGCGTCGTCGGCAGCGCCGCGCTCTTCGCCGGCGCGCACGGCGAGCCGGCGCAGTTCGCCGGTCTCTTCGTGCTCGGGGTCGTGCTCGCGACCTTGGTGTGGCGCACCCGACGTTTGACGCCGAGCGTCTTGACGCACGTGTCGTTTAACGCTGCGGCACTGGTCGCGGTCGTCGCCCAACGAGTGGGGCACGGGTGAACTGGCGCCGACGTCTCTCGAGTGAGGGTCTCCTCGACGTGCTCTTACTGAGCGCGATCGCCTACGTGGTCCTCTGGTCGCTGCACCCGAGTCTGGTCTTTTCCTCGACTCTGCTGACCGGTGGCGACACCGGCTCGCACGTGGCGTTGGCGCACTACCTCTTCACGCAGCACACGGTGTTGAACTGGACACCGTGGTACCCGGGTTGGTTCGCCGGCATGCCCGCCTACACCTACTACTTCGTCTTACCGGACCTGTTGGCCGCGTGGGCGAGTCACCTGATTGGTTTTGCCGTGGCCTTTAAGCTCACGACGATTCTCGGCTCGCTGTTGATGCCCGTGACGGCCTACGCCCTCGGACGACTCTTTCGCGCGCCCCGTCCGGTGCCCCTGGCGCTGGCCTTTTCGACCCTGCCGTTCTTGTTCGACGCCTCGTTCACGATTGACGGGGGCAACCTCTTTTCGTCAATGGCGGGGGAGTACGCGTTCTCGTTGTCGCTCACCTTGTCGATGCTCACGATTGGTCTCTTCGCGCGCGGGCTGCGCACCAGTCGCGGCTACTGGAAGGCGGCGCTGGCACTTAGTGCCACGTTGGCCGCGCACGTTCTGCCCTGGTTTTTCGCGATCGTCGCCGTCGTGGTGATGGTGGCCTTTGAACTCGCCCAGCGCCGGGGCCTCGGCGATCCGCGTACCGACGACGTGGTCCGGGGGGACTACGCGCGCCCCCTGCGCTTCGCCCTCGGCGCGGGACTGCTGTCGGGCGCGCTGTCGGCGTGGTGGCTGTTGCCCTTCGTCAGCGAACAGTCCTTGACGAACTCGATGGGGTACGTCAACGACAACGTCTCTTCGCTGCACGCGGTCTTTACGGTGCTCGGCTGGTTCAACACTGCGGGTGGGGCGGCCGGGGACCGCTGGGTGATCGCGCTCGCCGCCCTCGCCGCGTTCGCGGCCTTCGTCGTGCGTGATCGCCTCGGCATGGTGCTCGCGACGTTGGCCTCGTTCTCACTTCTCGCCTTCGTGCTTGATCCCCAGAGCGTCATCTGGAATGAACGACTCGTGCCGTTTTGGTTCCTCACCATCCACCTGCTCGCGGGCTGGCTGGTGGGCTACCTCGCCTGGCGCGTCGTGCAACGTCGTCCTTCGCGCCGGACTGTCGCGAGTGACGTGGCGACGGGGGACGTCACGGCGAGTGACGAGGCCGAGCACGCGACGCC
>JANWIR010000031.1 GCA_025449805.1 Acidimicrobiales bacterium
CCCTCGACCGTGACGTTTTGGTCGATGTAGGCACGCAACTTGTTCACGTCGGCCTCGGTGAGGTCCTTGACGCGCGTGGACTCGTCCACGCCAGTGGCGGCGCAAATCTGCTTGGCGATGGTCGGACCAACGCCAAAGATGTAGGTCAACGAGATCACCGTTCGCTTTTCGCGGGGGATGTCGACTCCGGCAATACGGGCCATTACTTTTCCTCTCCTAGCCCTGACGCTGCTTGTGACGCGGGTTCTCGCAGATCACGCGGACGTGACCGGCTCGTCGAATGACTTTGCACTTCTCACACATGGTCTTGACGCTGGCGCGAACCTTCATCGTTCTCTTTCGATCTCTAAAGAAACTGAGTTATTTGTAGCGGTAGGTGATGCGACCGCGGGTCATGTCGTAGGGCGTGATCTCTACTTGCACCTTGTCGCCGGGCAAAATACGGATGCGGTGCATGCGCATTTTTCCCGAACTGTGGGCGAGTACGTTGTAACCGTTCTCCAGCTCCACGCGGAACATGGCGTTTGGTAGGGGCTCGACGACGGTCCCCTCAACGGTGAACGCGTCTTCCTTTGGCTTACTCAGGTTCTGTCTCCTTGTTACGGCACTGCGGGGGCGTGCGGAGGCGAAAACCGCCGCACGGATTTGACCTCAAGGACGTGCCCAGAGGTCGGCTGACCATTCTATCGGAAATTTCTGAAAACGCAAAAAAGACTGGCGGCGCACCTCGCCAACGCGTCACGCGGGCCCCAAGAAGTGACCCTTGACCCTAGTGGCGAGGCGCGTTCGCCGTCCAAAGTGGAGACGTGGATTCCGCGTCTGATGCCCCGCTCGGGGTCAACTTAAGCGAGGCCGAGTGCGTGACCTACCTCATGCTCGCGACGCGCGGGCGGGTCATTTACTCCTCACGCGGCGTGCCGGCCGCCCTGCCAACTCGAATTTGCCTGGTCAACGGGAGTCTCCTCTTCGTGGGCGACGGAGACGACGCCATTGTGGCGACCGCTCGACGCGGTGACGTCCTCTCCATCCAGGTCGACGACGCCTCGGTCGCCGCGCCGACCTGGTCGGTCGTCGTGACGGGTCGCTGCTCGTTCGCGGCGCCCGAACTCGCGCCGGCGTCCCTGAAGAGTGCGTTGAACCCCGGGGCGGCACTCCTGTCGCTCCCCTTGACCCTCCTGAGTGGTCGACGCGAGTTTTGACGCCGTGTCAGTATGACGGTTATGGCGTTTCACCGGATTCGCGACCCCGACCGGTTGCACGCCCTTATCGAAGCCATGTTGCTGATCGGGGCCGACGGCCAGCTCTCAACCCTGCTCGGGCGCATTGTCCAGGCGTCCTGTGATTTGGTGGGCGCTCGATACGGTGCCCTCGGCGTACTGAGCGCGGACGGCAAATCCCTGTCGCGCTTCTTGACCCACGGCATGGATGAGGACACGCGCCGAACGATTGGCCCCCTACCCCACGGGGCCGGCGTGCTCGGCGAAGTCATTAGCTCTGGTCAGGTCCTTCGCGTGGACGATCTCCACGCGCACCCGAGCGCGGCGGGTTGGCCCTCGGCGCACCCGGCGATGACCCACTTTCTCGGCGTGCCGGTGACGACGAACGATGGACGGGTCTTTGGCAATCTCTACCTCACCGACCGCGTCGACGGCCAACCCTTCAGCGCCGAGGACGAAGACGCGGTCGCCGCCTTTGGTCGCGCCGCCGGACTCGTCATCGATCAGGCCACGCTGCGCCATCAACTTCGTGAATCAACGCTCAATGAAGAGCGCGCTCGCCTCGCGCGCGAACTCCACGACACCGTCATTCAACGACTATTTGGTGTTGGTCTCGCGCTGCAACTGACCTTGGCCGGTTCCCTCGACGACAACTCGCGCGAGCACGTCAACGACGCGCTCGACGACCTCGACGTGACGATTCGCGAAATTCGCACGACGATCTTCGAGATCGATCGCGACCAGGAAGAGCATCTTCCCCTGATAAAGCGCGTGCGCTTGGTCTGTGACGAGGTGACCTCGCGCCTGGGCGTCGAGACGTCGGTGAACGTGGCCGACGGCCTGGACGCCGAACTCGATCGAGCGAGTGCTCGGGCCATTCTCATCGCGCTGCGCGAAGCGTTGGCGAACGTGGCGCGACACGCGCGCGCGAGTGAGGTGCACGTTGCGCTCGTCATGGTCGCCACCATGGTCGAACTCACCGTGCGTGATAACGGCGTCGGCATCGCGCTCGACGCTCCCGCGGGTCACGGGCTCGGTAACCTCCGGGCTCGCGCGTTGGAGTTCGGCGGAACCTGCGAGGTGGAGTCGGCGCCGAACGAAGGAACCCTCCTACGTTGGAGCATCCCTCGACGTGAGTAAACCCATTCGTCTCGTACTCGTCGACGATCACGAAATCGTCCGACGCGGACTCGCCCAACTGCTCGGCGCCAACGAGGACCTCGTCGTGGTCGGCGAAGCCGGATCGCTCGCCGGGGCGTTAGCCCTCGACCTCAGTGACGTTGACGTCGCGGTGCTCGACGTACGACTCCCCGACGGCAGCGGCGTCGATCTCTGCCGCTCGCTGCGCGAACGGGTCCCCGAGCTCGCCTGTTTGATGCTGACCTCGTTCTCGGACGGCGACGCGTTGAGCGCCTCGGTGCTCGCCGGCGCGAAGGGCTACGTGTTAAAGAACGTGCGCGGCGAGGACCTCGTGAGCGCGATCCGCCGCGTGGCGAACGGCGAGTCACTCTTGAGTAACGAACAGATTGATCACGCGCGTGATCGAATTCGCCGCCAAATCAGTGAGGACCTGCGCCTCGAGAGTTTGAGCGCCCAGGAGCACCGGATCCTCGAGCTGTTAAGTGAGGGTCTTTCCAATCGAGAGATCGCCGCGACGATGTTCCTCGCCGAAAAGACCGTCAAGAACTACGTGTCCAACCTGCTCGCGAAGTTGGGCTTTCAACGTCGCACCGAGGCGGCACTCTTCGCGCAGCGTCAGTTCGAGCGTCACCACCCCGAGACGTAACTACGACGACGCGACGACGCTCGCGCGACCCTCACCGGGCACGACCTCGACGTCGCGTGCGCGTAGAACGTCGCCGCAGTGATCACAGACCATCACCGCGCGCGACACGTGCGCGCACGCGCGGTGCACCATCTCGACGGGTGCCCCCCGTGGTGCGGCCCAGCGATCGCCCCACTGACGCAGGGCCGTCACGACCGGCCAAAGGTCGCGTCCCTTGTCGGTCAGTCGGTAGTCGGCGCGCGGGGGATGCTCGCTGTAGGGCACGCGCACGAACACGCCGTGGGCGACGAGCGCCGTCAAGCGGTCGCGCAGGATATTGCGCGAGATCCCGAGGCGACGGTGAAAGTCCTCGAAACGCGTGACGCCGAAGAAGGCGTCACGCACGATCAGCATCGACCACCACTCCCCGATCACCTCGAGACTCTGGGCGACCGAGCAGTCCATCTCGGCAAAACTCTTCCGTTCCACGTCTACTCCTGAGTTAGTTGCATCATACAACTTACGGCGCTAAGGTGCGTTGATGGCCGACGAAACGCAGCGCCCCTCCCGCGCCACGCGACGGTGGATCTTCGTCGTGACCGCGCTCGGCGCCTTCATGGCGTCGTTGGACCTCTCGATCGTGAACGTGGCCTTTCCCGCGCTCGAGCGCGCCTTCGCCCACGACGCACGCGCCACGCTGTCGTGGGTCTTAACGGGCTACTCAATCGTCTTTGGCTCGCTGCTCGTCGTGTCGGGCCGCACGTCGGACCGCCTCGGCGCGAAACGAGTCTTCTTCTGGGGGCTGTTCGTCTTTTCGTTGGGTTCACTCCTGTGCGCCCTGGCACCCAGCGTGGCGCTCCTCATTGCCGGACGCGTCGTCCAAGGCAGCGGGGCCGCCCTGGTCTTACCGGCGTCACTGTCACTGCTGCTCGCCTCGGCCGAGCCCGAACGTCGGGCGCAGACCGTCGCCATGTGGGGCGGGCTCGGGGCGCTCGCGGTCGCGACCGGACCTTCACTGGGTGCGCTCTTGATTACCGCCTTCGGGTGGCGATCGGCCTTCTCGGTCAACCTTCCCTTGGCCCTGCTCGCCTGGCTCGTGGGACGACGCGTGCTCATTACCGCTTCGCCCACGTCGTCGGCGAAGACCTCGCCGGACTTTCCGGGCGTGGCCCTCATCACCGCGGCGCTCGCCCTCCTCGTGCTCGCCATCTCCGAGGGACCCTCGTGGGGTTGGTCGAGCGCGAGCGTGATTGGTTCCTTCGGTACCTGCGTGGTGCTGCTCGGACTGTTCTTACGTCGCTCGTTGGCTCACCCCGAACCAGTGCTCGACCTCAGCCTCTTTCACGCGCGAAGCTTCTCCGTGGCGAACGCGGCCGTGCTGCTCTACGCGATGGGTTTCTTCTCGATGTTGCTCGGCAACATTCTCTTCTTGACCAGCGTGTGGCACTACTCCATCTTGCGCGCGGGCCTCGCCGTCACGCCCGGTCCGATGGTGGTCGCGGTCGTCTCCAGCGCGGCTGGACGCCAGGCGGCGAGGCGGGGCTTTCGTCCGGTCTTATTGACGGGCTTCGTCATCTTTAGTGCGGGATTGCTGTGGTACGTCGCGCGCGTGGGCGTCACCCCACACTTTCTCAGCCTCTGGCTCCCGGGCACCTTGGTGGTGGGACTCGGTATCGGTCTCACGTTCCCCGTCTTAAGTGCCGCCGCCGTCTCGAGTCTCGAACCCCAGCGCTTCGCGGTGGGTAGCGCCGTCAATCAAACGGCGCGCCAAGTGGGCGGCGCCATTGGCGTCGCGATTCTCGTCGTGTTACTGGGTACGCCCACCAGCGCCTCGCACGCCGTGCGGAACTTTCACCACCTCTGGCTCTTCGCCGCGCTCATGACCGCACTCGCGGGATTGTTGTGCGTCATGATCACGCCCGCGCGTTCGTCCGCGACACCGAGCGAGCACGACGAGGCGATCCACAGTCTGGTCGAGGAAGTGCTCGACGGCGAAAGCATCGCGCGTCCGTCACCCAATCGCGACGCCACCAACTGATGGGTCTTAGGCGAGGGTGAAGACTTCGGGCCCGTTGTCGGTAACCGCGATGGTGTGTTCAAAGTGCGCGGAGAGCGAGCCGTCTTGGGTGAGCACACTCCAGCCGTCATCGAGGGTGTAGGTGTCGGGGCCGCCCACGTTGACCATCGGCTCGACGGCGAAGACCATGCCCTCTTTGAGTGTTGGTCCCGGTGAACCGGGCCAGTAGTTCGGCACCTGGGGGCTTTCGTGCATGGCGGTGCCGATCGCGTGGCCGACGTACTCGCGCACCACGCTGAAACCGGCCGCCTCGGCGACGCGTTGCACGCTGCGCCCCACTTCGTGGAGACGATTACCAATCGTGAGCTGTTCGATACCGGCCCACATCGAGCGTTCGGTCACCTCGATCAACTTCTGCGCGAGCGCACTGATCGCGCCGACCCCGGCGGTGTAGGCGGCGTCGCCGTGGTAACCCTCGACGATCGCGCCACAGTCGACCGAGATCAGGTCACCTTCTTGCAGGACGTAGTCCCCGGGGATGCCGTGGACGATCATGTCGTTGGGGCTCGTACAGATGACCGCCGGAAAGCCGTGGTAGTTCAAGAAGTTCGAGCGCGCGCCGCGCTTGGCGATGACCTCGGCCGCGAGTTCGTTCAAGTGTTGCGTCGTGACCCCGGGGCGAATGGCCGCGCGGGTGACCTCGTGCATTTCGGCAACGACCTTGCCGGCCTTACGCATCTTGTTCAGTTCGTCGGCGTTACGCCTCACGCGAGACCTCGCTCGTGCATGGCCGCCACGATGTCACTCGTAACCTCGTCGGGACTCTGGTCACCGTTGACGGTGACGAGTAACCCGCGCGCGGCGTAGAAATCGAGCAGCGGCGCGGTGTCGCGTTCGTAGAACTCGAGGCGTTGACGAATCGCTTCGGGTCGGTCGTCACTGCGCTGGACGACCGGGCCGCCGCACTTTGCGCACACGCCCGTAACCCCGGACTCGTCGCTGTCGCGGTAGTTGGTGCCGCAGCTCTGACAGACGCGGCGCGACGAAAGTCGTTGGGTCACCAGTTCAATGGGGACGTCGAGGTTGACGCAGAGCTTGACGCCACCCACGCCGAGCAGCTGCTCGAGCGCCTCGGCCTGGGCGATCGTACGCGGAAAGCCGTCGAGTAGTCCCCCGCGCTGCGCGTCGGGCGCCTGGTAGCGCTCTTCAACGAGTCGAATCACCAGTTCGTCACTGACCAACTCACCGGCCTCCATCACGGCCTTGACCTCGAGGCCGAGCGGGCTCTGCGCCTTCACGGCGGCGCGCAGAATGTCGCCGGTCGAGATGTGCGCGAGCCCGAAGCGTTCGGCCAAGCGCGTGCTCTGCGTGCCCTTGCCCGCGCCCTGCTTACCCAGGACGACCAGATTGAGTTGTCCGGCCATAACTAACGCTTCAAGAAGCCTTCGTAGTTGCGCATCATGAGCTGAGAGTCAATTTGACGCATGGTCTCGAGGGCCACGCCCACCGCGATCAACAAGGTGGTGCCGTAGTACGGGAAGCGGTTGATGTTCCACAACGCCATCAAGACACTGGGCACGACCGCGACCGACGCCAAGAACAACGCGCCCACCACCGTCAAGCGCGACAGCATGCGCGCGAAGTACTTCTCGGTCGGCAGACCGGGTCGGATCCCGGGCACGAAGCCACCTTGTTGACGCAACATCTCGGCCTGCTGGTGCGGCTCGAACGCGATGTAGACGTAGAAGAAGGTGAAGGCCAAGATCAGCACGAAGTCTGAGGCGATGTAGAAGAAGCTCGTCGGGTGCAGACTCGAGTTCACGAAGTTCTGAAAACCGGTCCAGGGCACGATGTTGCTGAGCAGCACCGGGATGTAGAGAACCGACGAGGCGAAGATGATCGGGATCACGCCCGACTGGTTGACCTTCAAGGGGATGTAGGTCGAGTTGCCGCCCATCTCCTTTCGCCCCACGACGCGTCGCGCGAAGGTGACCGGGATGCGCCGCTGGCCATTGTCCATAAAGACAATGAGCACGAGCAGCGCGACCGAGATCACGAGAATGACCGTGAACTTGAGCGGGCCGCCTTCGGCGTAGACCGCGCGACCACCCGACGGCAGACCGGCGACGACGTTAGCGAAGATCAACAGACTCATACCCTGGCCAATACCGCGCTGGGTGATGAGCTCAGCGAGCCACATGACGAACGCGGTGCCGGCGGTCAAGATGCCGACCATGAACAGTCCGAGCCACAGGTTGAACTTGGGAATCAAGTCAATCGTGAAGCCGAGCAGCGCCTGGTCGTGACCGTGGAAGGCGTAGACCAGACCCGTCGACTGCAAGAGCGCGAGGCCAATGGTCAAGTAGCGCGTCGTCTGGGTGATCTTCTTTTGGCCGGTCGCGCCCTCGTCACGCCACTGCGTGAGCTTGGGGATGACCGTGGTGAGGAGTTGGATCACGATGGAACTCGTGATGTAGGGCATGACGCCCAGTCCAAAGACCGCGAGACGGGTCAAGGCGCCACCCGAGAAGAGGTTCAAGAAACCCAGCACGCCCGACGCGTTGGCCTTGCTCTGGAGTAGCTGCACTTGCGCCCAACTGACCCCGGGGATCGGCAGGTTGGCGCCGAGCTGGTACAGGCAGATAATGGCAATCGTGAAGAGGACCTTGTTGCGAAGGTCGGGAACGCGAAAGATATTGCCGAGTCGCTGCAGCATGGCGGCCTAGCGGTTCTGGTGCTGGTTGCCCGCGGCGGGAGGACGAACGCTGAAGGGCTTGTCGAGAACCGTCGTGGTGCCCCCGGCCGCATCGATCGCGCTCTTCGCGCTCTCGGAAAAGCCGTGCGCCGAGACGTTGATCGCGCTACCGACGGTGCCGCGACCAAGAATCTTCACGAGGTCCTTCTTCTGCGCCAGGCCGTTCGCGACCAGGACGTCAGGGTTGACGTCGCTCAGACCGAGCGCAACCAGGGCGTCGAGGTTGACGGGCGTGTAGGCGACGCGGAAGGGGTTCGTGAAGCCCTTGAGCTTGGGGATACGCTGCATCAAGGGCAGCTGACCACCCTCGAAGCCAGCGGGAATCTGACGACGCGCCTTTTGACCCTTGGTACCACGGCCGGCGGTCTTGCCACCCTTGCCCGA
>JANWIR010000032.1 GCA_025449805.1 Acidimicrobiales bacterium
AGGCGCTTAACGCCGCGATCTCCTACTACCGCGCCCTGTTCGCCCCCGAGCGCGATGATGGGGTCTTACGCGACGCCACGAACCAACGCCCGCGCGTGCCAACGCTCTACCTGCACGGCGCCGACGATGGCTGCGTCGGCGTGGAGGTGGCGGCGAGCGTCAACGACTACCTCGCCGAGGGTTCACGCGTGGTCTTTGTCGTCGACGCCGGACACTTCGCGCACCTCGAGCGACCCGAACTCGTGTGGCGCGAGATCGACGAGTTCTTGACTTAGTTGTCGCCGAGGCGCCAGCGACGGCGCGTCACGCATACGAGCCCGTCGCGCGCCAACTGCTCGAGTGTCACGGCGACGTCGGGGGACAACCCCGCATCAACGACGGCGCGCAACGATGCTTCGGTCATTGGACCCTGGCGCAGCGCGGCCACAATCTGCCCGCGCAGTTGACGACGCGACCCCACGAAGCGCGGCTGCGGGCGCGACACGCCCGCACTCAAGGGCGCCGGATCGTCACCGCCGTCGCGGCGCCACGCGCAGACGTTCGCCAAGGGGCACGTGGCACAGCGCGGCTTCGCGCGGCAAAACGTGGCGCCGAGGTCGAGCAGGGCTTGGTTAAAACTCGCGACGTCGCGTCGTGGCAATAGGTCGTTCGCCAGTTGCGTGGCTTGGGTCCCCGTGAGTCGACGATTCGCCACGCAGCGCGCGAGCACGCGCCCGACGTTGGTATCGAGTACCGCGACACGTTGGTCAAAGGCGAACGAAGCCACCGCGGCCGCAGTGTAGGCACCCACGCCGCTGAGCGCGCGAAGTTCCTCGAGGTTCGAGGGGACGTCGCCGTCGTGGCGTTCAGTGATCTCTTGCGCGCAGCGCCAAAGACTGCGCGCGCGTCGGTGGTAGCCCAGTCCGGCCCACGCGCGCAGCACCTCATCCAGTGGGGCCGCCGCGAGCGCCCGGGGCGTCGCGAAACGCGCGAGAAAGTTCTGCCAGGGATCGACGACGCGCTCGACCTGGGTCTGTTGGAGCATGACCTCACTAACTAAAACAGCCCAGGGGTCGCCACAGTTAATCCAGGGCAGGTCTCGCGCGAGCGATCCGGCGTGGCGTCGCAGCACGCGCCGAACGTCGACGAGCTGCTTACTTCCAGACGTCGTCACCGTAGGGCCTCTGGCGTGCCGGAGCGAAGTCGCGACGCCACACCATGACCTTGCGGCGGAAGTAACAGACCTCTTCGCCGTGTTGGTTGAAGCCCTTGGTTTCAACGCGCACCACGCCGCGGTCGTGTCGCGACGACGAGGGCGTTACTTCGAGCACGCGGGTCTCGGCGTAGATGGTGTCCCCGTGAAAAGTCGGGGCGCGGTGCAGCAGTGACTCCACTTCAAGGTTCGCGATCGCCGCGCCCGAGACGTCGGGCACACTCATGCCGAGGACCAACGAGTAGACGAGGTTGCCCACCACGACGTTTCGTCCCTGCACGCTTTCGTGCTCGGCGAAGTAGGCGTTGGTGTGCAGCGGGTGGTGATTCATAGTGATCATGCAAAAGAGGTGATCGTCGGCCTCGGTGATGGTCTTACCGGGCCAGTGCTTGTAGACGTCACCGATGGTGAAGTCCTCGAAGTAGCGACCAAAGGGGCGATCGAACGTCGTCACGACTTAGGCCTCGGTGACGGGTTGGGGACGGGTGGTGAACGATACGAAGCCACCGTTCAACGTCTCGCCGTCGACGACCATGCGCCAGGTGTAGCGATTCCCGGGCACCAGTGGAATGGGACCAAAATTCACGGCAATCGGGACGTCGACCGGCGTGCCGGCGGGCACGCCGTCGGGCGCGCCCGCGCTGAAGTCGCCACGAACCTCAATGGGCTGGGGTCCCTCGGGCGTGTCGAAGCGCACGGGCTGACCGTCGGCGTCTTCTAAGAAGAGCTCCCAGTGATGGTCGAGGTTGAACTCGTGGGTGTCGACGCTGATCTTGATCGCGACGGCCGAGGGCACCGGGTCGGGACCGGTCACCGACCAACCGCCACCGAGGATGTAGAGCTTGCCGTCGGCCACTTGGGCCGCGTCCGCTAAGAGCATGGTGATATTCACGGTCCTCAGCCTAACGGCGGGGTCGTGTCGGCGACGGTGCGCCGTCGTCGTCACCGCGCGCGCCATGGGCGCCGCGCGCGAGCGTGCGGGGTCGGCGAGCCAGTAAGTTCCTCACATGTCTTTCGCCCCCGTTGACCTGAAAATCGCCGCGGACCTCCTCGACGAGGCGCAAGCCGTCGTCGACGGTGCGCTCACGCACCTGGCCGACCTCGGTGGGGCCGACGCCAACCAGACCCTCGCCTACGACCTCGCCCACGCCGCGAGTGCCGTCGCGACCGGACGGGCCAGCCTCGCCTACGGCGAGCACGGTGAGATCGAGGCACGCCTGGTGGTCGCCTTCGTGGCGCTCGCGCTGAGTGACCTCAACGCCCGCGTCACCGGTCGCGAGCAACTCTGGCGTGTTCGCGACGACTGGTTCGCGCCCTTTTTGCCCTTCGTGCGCGACTACCGCGACCCCCACTTCCTCGCCGCCCTCGCCGAAACGCCCGGCGAGCGACACCTCGACGACGACTTCACCATGGTCGCCGACCTGTTTCACCGCTTCGCGGACGAGCAGGTACGTCCCCACGCCGAGCACGTGCACCGCACCAACGGCGAAATTCCCGCGTCCATCATCGAAGGATTAAGTGAACTCGGTGGCTTCGGTCTGTCGGTTCCCGAGGCCTACGGCGGTTTCGCGACCGGTGGTGAGTCGGAGTACCTCGGCATGGTGGTCGCCACCGAAGAGCTCTCCTGGGGCGGACTCGGGATTGGCGGTTCACTCATTACGCGCCCCGAGATCGTGACGCGCGCGCTGGTGAACGGCGGTACCGACGAGCAAAAGGCCACCTGGCTACCCAAGCTCGCGAGCGCCGAGGTCCTCGCCGCCATCGCGGTCACCGAGCCGGACTACGGCAGCGACGTCGCGGGACTGACCACCACGGCGACGCGCACGACGGGTGGCTGGCTTATTAACGGCACCAAGACCTGGTGCACGTTCGCCGCTCGCGCCGACGTGTTGTTGCTCCTCGCGCGCACCGACCCCGACCGCACCAAAGCCCACCGGGGACTCTCCCTGTTTTTGGTGGAAAAGCCCCAGGGCGACAGTCACGGCTTCTTGTTCCACCAAGACGCGTCGAGTGAGAACCGTGGTGACCCCAACGGTCGCCTCGAGGGCCGACCAATCGACACGCTGGGCTATCGCGGCATGCACTCCTACGAGCTGAGCTTCGACAACTGGTTCGTCCCCGAGGCCAACCAGATTGGTGGCGAGGCCGGGCTCGGGCGCGGCTTCTACCTCCAGATGGCGGGCTTCGAGAACGGTCGTATCCAAACGGCCGCGCGCGCGGTCGGCGTGATGCAGGCCGCCTACGAGGCCGCGCTCGAGTACGCGAAGAATCGCGTGGTCTTCGGTGAGCCCATTCTCGATTACGAGTTGACCCGCGTGAAGCTCGGCACCATGGCCGCGATTATCCAGTGCTCGCGGCAGTTCTCCTTAGAGGTGGCCCGACTCATGGGTCGCGGCGGTGGCACGACCGAGGCGTCGATGGCGAAGGCCTACGTCTGTCGCGCGGCCGAATGGGTGACGCGCGAAGCCATGCAGATTCACGGCGGTATGGGTTACGCCGAGGAGTACCCAGTGAGTCGCTACTTCGTCGACGCGCGAGTGCTGTCGATCTTCGAAGGTGCCGACGAGACCCTGTGCTTGAAGGTCGTCGCGAAGCGCCTGTTGGACGAGCGCGCCCGCTCGGGCGACGTCCAATGATGGGCCGAGCCTCTAAGTGGCGCGCGTGGAGCCCACTCATCATCGTGCTCGCCATCGTGGTCGTCGGTGCCGTCGTCACCCACCACACGAGCGACCGCGCCAGCGCGGCCTTCTGCTCGACCATGCGCCAGGTCCTCGGGCCCGACGGCGCCGCGCTCGCGGCGAGCGTCACCCCGAGTAGTGGCAACAACGCGCCCACGTTCGCGCAACACCAACTGGCAAGTCGCCTCGAGCGTGACCTCGGACGCGCGATGAGAGAGGGAACGCCCGCGTCCCTCGCGCGCTGGGTCGACGACTACCAGATACGCCTCAAGCTCTCACCGGACCAGACGCAACTTGTGAACGCGGTCGATCGTTTCCGAGCGTTCAGCCGCGCTCCCTTGAAGATCGCCTGCCCCGGACTCTCGTAACGTCGCGCTGCGCGTTCGCTCGCTGAACGCCAAGTGTCACCAATTACGGTGATCGCCTCGCGCTAGGCGTTTTTCACGTGCTCGTCGAGAAAGGCAACGACGCGCGCGATCGATTCGCGCTGTACGTCGTCGACGTCGACGTCGCCCTGCGCGTTGGTCACCGGAAAGATGTAGCCGTGCAGGGGGTGTTCGTACGACACCCAGGTCGCGTCCTTGCCGCTCTCGTGGAGCAGGTCGTAGCTGAGGCGAAAGATGCCCTGCAGCTCGTCGTTGTCGCGACCCATGACGAGCATCGGCAGGTCAATGTTCGCGATTCGTTCGAGGGCCAGGGGCACGTTGACCCGAGTTCGCACTCGCTCGGCGTCGCGCATCTGCATGCTTTCAATATTGCGTAGTTGCGTGTCGGGGTTGACGAAGACGGTGTCGTCGGGGGTGAGGTCAAGAAACTCGTGGTTGGCCGGTTCACACGCCACGCCCGCGCGCAGCAACCCGGGGTACTGCGAGGCCAACTTAAACAGCATCTCGCCGGCGTGACTCACGCCGACGTGACCGAGGCGCTGCGCGTCAACGTTGGGGTGCGCCGCCACGTGACGAAGAATCGCCAGTTCGTCCTCGTACTCGAGCGGCGCGCGGTTCAAAAGCTCCATACCTTGGCGTGCGTCAATGACGAGATTCCCACCGCGGTGGTAACCCAGTTCGACCTCGGTGCGGTATCGCCCCCAGGCGCAGGCGTAACCCGCGGCGAGCAGTTGGTCCATCACGTAGCCGTGGGTGCGCAGTCGCGACCGTAACCACGCAACGCCCCCGCCACCGTTGCCGTAGGCCAAGAAGACGAAGGGGAACTCGCCCTCGTCGGCCGGCGTGCGTAGCGCGTAGGGCGTGTAGAGCCCGTCCAGTGTCGGCGCCAAGTAGATGCCCGCCGGCCGGTTTGAACCGGGGATCTCTTGGATGAACAGCGGCGCCGCAAAGTCGTCAGTCATGAAGGGTTCCTCTCGTGGTGGTCGATCGCGTCACGAGCCTATTGAGTCGTGACGTGATCTTCGAGGACCACACCCACGCATGAAATCCGGAGTGCGTCACGCGGGTGCGTCGACGCTAGGACGTTGCCTACGCCAACGGACGTCGGGCCGTAAGGCCCACCAGCGCAATCTCGGCGCGCAACGGTAGACCGTCACGGAGTTGCGCACGCGCGCACTCTTCGGCGACGCGACGAAACTCGTCCTCCCCCGCGCTTTGAATGGCTTCGTACGCCGGGCCCGACGACGCCAGCGCTCGGGCGTACGACGCCGGGTCCGCGAACTCCCACACGCAGGTGAGGTCGTGGCGGGTGACCGCGTCGAAGCCCTTGTCGACCAGGAGCGCCTCGCCCACGCCGGGTCGTCCGAGCGACACCATCGCCGACTGCTGTTGGACGTGCGTCTCGTTCGCGAGCAGTAGCGGCGCTAACGCCCACGCACCCGGCGACTTGCGCACGTGCCCCCACACCGTGATGCCCAATCGACCGCCGGGTCGCAACACCCGACGCGCTTCGTCCAACGCCTCGGGCGTCGTGCCCCAGATACCGCGAAAGCTCGTGACAACGTCAAAGCTGTTGTCATCCCACGGCAGCGCGAACATATCGCCCACCCGCAGGTCGGCCGCGGGTGAACGATCGCGCGCGACGTCGATGAGTCGTGACGACGCGTCGAGTCCCGCGCACTGGGCGCCGCGCAACGCCGCTAACTCGATGGCCAGTCCCGCGCCGCAGGCAATATCGAGGAGATGGTCGCCCGGTGCGACGCCGAGGTGCTGATGGAGCGCGACGTACTCGCGGCAGTTCGCGGGTTCACTCAGCGTGGCGAAATCGACCGAGAGTCGGCCCCATCCCTCGTCGACGACGGTCCAATCGTTCATACAGGGTCTCCAGTCGGACGAAGGAGTCTCGGCGCGTTCACCGAGTGAACAACGTGCAAGGAATCTATACCGCGGCTACCCACTGGCGTGAGGCCATCGCGCGGACCGCGCTCGACGGCGCACGGTGAGATCATCGCGCACCACGCTCGTGAGGTGATTAGTTAGTGTCTGTAATAATTAGTACATGAAAAGAAATGAGACGCTCACTCGCGACGGTGACCTCGTGGACGCGCTCGTACTGGCCAGCCGCTCGCTCGTCGCGGTGGCCGCCCGATCCCTTGCGGACGTCGACGACGACGTCACGTTGCCGCAGTACCGAGCGCTCGTGGTTACCGGGACGCGTGGCGCGCAGTCCCTGGCCTCGCTCGCCGAAGCACTCGGCGTGACGCCGGCGACCGCGACGAGAATGTGTGATCGCCTGGTGCGTAAGCGCCTCATCAAGCGCTCACACGACGCTCACGATCGACGAAGCATTCGCATTGAACTCACCCCACGCGGGCGCGACCTCGTCACCAAGGTGCTCGAACGCCGTCGCCAAGAGATTCGCTCCATCTTGGAATCGATGAATCTCCCCCAACGCGCGCTCGTCGTCGAAGCCCTACAAGCCTTTGCGGCAGCGACCGGTGACGTCTTGGAACGCGACTGGTCCGTCGGGTGGGAGTTTTGATGTCGCGATCCTTTCCGGCGCGACGCGCCGGGTGGCGTCCAGTTCACGCGCTACAGGTCACGGGATCGGCGTGGTTCGCACGCGCCAACTACACCCGCAAGTGGCTCGTCCTCGGTACGGCGATTGGACTAATCGCGGGGATGGGCGCTATTGCCTTTTATAACGCCCTTCGTCTCTCGTCGTGGTTCTTCTTAAAGGTCATCGTCGGCTACTCGATTCCCACGCCTTACGGCGAAGGTAACGCGCTTTCGTCAGCGCACTTCGCACGACCCTGGCTCTTGCCAATCGTGGTGGGGCTGGGAGCACTGCTCGGCGCAGTTTTGGTCGTGCGCGTGGCGCCCGAAGCCGAGGGTCACGGTACGGACGCGGCCATCGCTGCGGTGCACTACAACCCTCGCGGCATCCGCTTTCGCACGGTCCTCGTGAAGATCGTCGCCTCCGCCCTCACCATTGGTTCCGGCGGCTCGGGCGGCC
>JANWIR010000033.1 GCA_025449805.1 Acidimicrobiales bacterium
TCACTCGTGCCGCGTTGGGTGGGGCGAATAGTGGTCGGACCTTCGGGCGCGGGCGCGCGCGTGGGTGCCGGCTTGGGGGCAACCGCCGGGCGCGAACGAACAACTTTCGGCGCTTCGGGCGAGTCCTCACTCGGACGCACCGTCTCCACCGGGGCCGGAGCCGCGGGGGCGCTCGCGGGCGCCTTGGCGGTGGCAGTGACAACCGGCGCAGGTTCGGCGGTGGTGGTCGGCGCGGGGGCCTTGGCGGCCTTGGCCGGGGTCGGTGCCGCGCGACGAAGTCCGTCGGCGTCGACGCGCCGACGAATGCGATCTGCCTGAGCGTCCTCAATGGACGCCGAGGGACTCGACGCGCCAATGCCCAACTTCTGCGCTACGTCGAGTACTTCTTTACTGGTAAGACCAAGTTCCTTCGAGAGCTCGTGGACTCGAATCTTCTTTGGTGCCAAAACATTCCCTTACTTCGTGCGCCCACTTGTGCGGACACGGCTACTTATTCTTTCACAACTACGACTAATTACCCGCCCGTAGGCGCTCCAACTGGTGAAACGACTGTGCATTTACCGCTCGGCGTAGGGCGCGTGCGACGTTCGCGACACTCAACTTTTCGCCACACTCTCCCTCACGACACCACCACACGCCCCGCCCGGGGCCCCGTCCGAGATACCACGCGTCGTCCTCGCCCAACCCGGCGCGCGCCAGCGCTGACGTGGCGGCTTTGGTTCGACAGACGACGCAGGTGCGCTCGGGTTCTATGCCTGTTCCTCCACGACCTCAACGACTTCGTTGCCGTGGCCGTCCGCAGTAACCACAACCTCAACGGGCACGACGCCCTCTTCGGCCACGACGGTCTCGTCGAGGACCACGTCGCCCTCGCTCCAGACCTCTTCGACGACCTCATCGTCGCCCTCGTTCTCGGAACTAATGTCGATGCGCCAACCCGTCAAGCGAGCGGCCAGACGAGCGTTTTGACCTTCCTTACCAATCGCGAGTGAGAGCTGCTGGTCGTGCACGATCACCGTCGCGATGCCCTCTTCTTCGTTAAGGCGTACCTCACGCACGCGCGCGGGCTGCAAGGCGGCCTGAATGAACTGAATCGGGTCGTCGCTGTAGGGAACGACGTCGATGCGCTCGGAGCGCAACTCGTTGGTGATGTTGCGCACGCGCGAACCGCGCGCGCCGACGCACGCGCCCACTGGATCAATCATCTGGTCGTTGCTCGCCACCGCGATTTTGGAGCGGTGACCGGGTTCGCGTGCCAGTGCCTTGATCTCAACGATGCCATTGGCAATCTCGGGCACTTCGATCTCGAAAAGTTTCGCGACGAGCGCCGGGTGCGTGCGACTGACCACGATCTGGGGACCCTTGTTGGTCTTGCGGACCTCCACGATGTAGACCTTGATGCGCGCGCCGTGTTCGTAGCGCTCGAAGGCAATCTGCTCGGCCTGGGGCAAGAGCGCCTCCACCCGTCCAAGGTCCAACAGCGTGTAGCGATTGTCATTCTGTTGCACGGTGCCCGAAACGATGTCGCCCTCACGATTGGCGAACTCTTCGTACATCTGGCGACGTTGAATATCGCGAATGAGCTGCATCAGGACCTGCTTGGCGGTCTGCGCGGCGATGCGCCCAAAGTCCTCGGGCGTCGCGTCCCACTCGCGCGTGACGTTGCCCTCAATGTCGAGCTCGAGGCCCCACACCTTGATCTCGCCCGTTTCGGGGTTGATCTCCACCTCGGCGTCTTCGGCCGAATCGGGGCGACGCTTGTAGGCGGCGAGTAGCGCGTTCGCGAGTGCCACCAAAAGTTCGCCCTCGTCGATGTTCTGATCGCGCGCGATCTGACCGAGCGCTTCGAGAAATTCAAAGTTCGCCATGTCTAGCCTTTCTTGCTCGTCGAGTGAGATTTCGTACGTTTCGCGACGGGCGCGCTGGCCCCCCAGTGAAAGACGGTGCGGGCGCGTTCGAGGGCGTCGAGGGCTACCACGACCCGACCCGCCTCGGCGTCGTCAATCGTGACCGAGGTCTCGTCGGCCGCGACCAGGACCCCTTCGAGGCGGCGCGTCTTTTCGCCGTCGCGGCGTTCGCGCAACGTGACCTGTTCGCCAACCGCGCGCGCGAAGTGCGCGGGCGTGCGCAGTCGACGTTCGAGACCGGGACTCGAAACGTCAAGGGTGAAACGGCCGGGAATCGGATCGTTTTCGTCGAGCCAGGTCGAAATTGCGCGATTCGCGCTGGCCAACGCGTCGACGTCCACGCCACCGGGGCGGTCCACCACCACGCTCAGCGTGCCCGCGGTGAACTCCACGTCGTAGAGGTCAAGATTTAAGTTCGCAATGAGGGAGCGCAGCGGTGTCTCAAGATCCATCGCCGACTCCTCTCTGCTCGCGTCAACTCAGGACGGACAAGCAAAAAGCGCGGGCCCGAGGCCCGCGCTTAAACGAGTCCAAACGTCCTGAGCGGACTGTGGCAAGTAATTATAGCAGTTTCACCCACTTGTGCACAACGTTGAGGGTCGCCTCGCGGGCCCTCGTCAGGCGCTAGTACGACTTGGCGACGAAGGCCACGAGGTTCGGTTCGCTCTCACTATCTGGAATCGTTCCATCGGCTCGCTGGAGGCATCGCACCGTGACCGCCCCCTTCTTCAAGGTGGCCTCACCCTCGCCGTTTACGAGGTCCCAGGCCAGTCGCGCGAAGCCGTTCTGCGTCGCCTCGAGCGCCTCATCGACGCTCGTGACGTCCGCGGTATTCGCCTCGCGACGCGCCAGCGCCGCGTCGAAGAGGTCGCGCTGGCTCGCGGCCAGAAGTTCGCGTGCGCGCGTCGACACCTCGTCGAGCGCCACGGCGAACTTCTCCGCGGTGTCGCGGCGAACCAACGTCACGCGACCCTCGGCCAAGTCTCGAGGGCCCACCTCGACGCGCAGTGGCACGCCCTTAATCTCCCAGTCCGTCACGCGACGGCCGAAGCTACCGCGACCGCGGTCGAGCTCCGCGCGTAGGCCCGCGGCGTCCAATCGACCAACGAGATCGCCGGCGGTCTGGATCAGGTCGTCGCTGTCGCGCACCGTCACCACGACGACCTGCACCGGCGCGGCTTCGGGCGGCACGACCAGGCCGCGGTCGTCGCCGTGGGCCATGATGAGACCCCCGACCATGCGCGTCGAAGCGCCCCACGACGTCGTGTGCGCGAGTTCGGCCTGACCGGCCTCGTTTTGAAAGAAGATGTCAAAGGCGCGCGCGAAGTTCTGGCCCAACTCGTGACTGGTCGCCATCTGGAGCGCCTTACCGTCTTTCATCATTGCTTCAGCGGTGGTGGTGTTAATCGCCCCGGCGAAGCGTTCGCTCGGGGGCTTAATACCGAGCAGGCACGGCACGGCCAAGACCTTCGCTAAAAAGTCGTTGTAGACCTCGAGGTGGATGCGTCGGGCGTAGGCGGCCGCGTCGGCGTAGCTCGCGTGCGCGGTGTGGCCCTCTTGCCAGAGGAACTCCGATGAGCGCAGGAAGAGACGTGGTCGCAGCTCCCAGCGCACCACGTTGGCCCACTGGTTCAACAGCAACGGCAGGTCGCGGTAGCTCTGGATCCACTTGGCCATGAACTCACCGATCACCGTTTCGGAGGTGGGGCGCACGACGATCGGTTCGGCTAACTGCTCGCCGCCGGCGTGGGTAACGACCGCGAGTTCGGGGCTAAAGCCCTCGACGTGTTCGGCCTCGCGCGCGAGATAACTCTCGGGGATAAAGAGCGGAAAGTACGCGTTCTTCGCGCCGGTGGCCTTGATGCGCGCGTCGAGGGCGGCCTGCATACGCTCCCAAATCGCGTAGCCGTAGGGGCGAATCACCATGGTCCCACGCACCGGGCCGTTATCGGCCATCTCGGCCTTCGCGACGACGTCTTGGTACCAACGTGGAAAGTCCCGCGACTGGGGGGTCAACACACTCTCGTCCGCCACGGTCCTCCTCTACAGAATGACCAAGCCTACCGGCGCGTCACGACTCCCCACGGCGACGGATACGTTCAATGCGTTCACTCGATCGATTCGCGTCGAGACCCTTGGCGTCGAGCAGCAGCGCGCGATCGGCCGCCGCCTCGTCTTCGGCGTGCGCGTCACGCGCGGCTAGGCGCGCCGCGACGCCCTCCGCCGCGATCTTTTTCGCCTCATCGACGAGGGCCTCCACCATTTCGTCTTCGGGCACCACGCGCACGATCTGGCCCTGAATGAAGAGGTGACCGCGGTGACGTCCGGCCGCGATACCGAGGTCGGCGTGACGAGCCTCGCCGGGACCGTTCACGACACAGCCCATCACCGCGACTTGCAAGGGAATATTGAGCGCCGCGAGGGCCTCTTGCGCCTCGTGGGCGACTTTGATGACGTCCACTTCGGCGCGCCCACAGCTCGGGCACGCGATGAGGTCGAGCCCCTTTCGCTCGCGCAGACCCAGGGCCTCGAGGAGTTGGCGGCCGGCCTTGGCCTCCTCGACCGGGTCGGCCGTCAGTGAGTAGCGCAGCGTGTCGCCAATCCCCTCGGCCAGCAGCGTCGCGATGCCGGCCGTCGCCTTCAAGAGTCCGCCGGGCAGGGGCCCCGCTTCGGTGACGCCCAAGTGCAGGGGGTGGTCAAAGGTCTCCGAGGCCAGACGGTACGCGGCGATCATCGTGGCGACCGACGACGCCTTGACCGAGATCTTGACGTCCGAGAAATCAACTTCCTCGAAGTAGGCCAACTCCTGACGGGCCGACTCCACCAGCGCCTCGGGCGTGGCGCCGCCGAAGCGCTTGTAGAGATCAGGGTGCAGTGAGCCCGCGTTCACCCCAATGCGAATCGGCACGCCGCGGTCGCGCGCCTCACTCGCGACCAGTTTGATTTCTTCGGGCTTGCGCAGATTGCCGGGGTTCAGTCGCAGTCCGTGCACGCCCGCGTCGAGTGCCGCGAGGGCCATTTCGACGTGGAAGTGAATGTCGGCCACGATCGGCACGGGCGAACGCGGCACGATTTGCGCGAGGCCCTCGGCCGCGTCTTGATCGTTGCAGGTGCAGCGCACAACGTCGGCGCCGGCGGCGGCCAGGGCGTAAATCTGGGCGAGGGTCCCTTCGACGTCGGCCGTTTTGGTCGTCGTCATGGACTGCACCGATATTGGCGCCCCACCTCCCACCAGCACACTGCCGAGGGCGATTTGACGCGTCGCGCGACGCGGACTCAGGGAGCTAGCGGTGACGTCCACTCAACCATTCTGCCGTGCGCACGCGTCGTTGCGCGCGCGGCGCCAAAGTCGGGGCCTAGAAGGGATTCGCGATGGGGTGGACGATATCGAGGTACAACGTGCTCGCGAACAGTACCAGCAGCACGCTCATGAAGGCGTAGATGACCGGCGTGAGCCGATTGACGTTGGCGTGGTAGGCGCGACCCTTGCGGCTGCGCAGCCGTTCGTACGTTGCCACCAGCACGTAGCCGCCGTCGAGCGGCAGCATCGGCACCATATTTAAGACCCCGACGAAGATGTTGACCGCCATCAAAATCTCGAGGAGCGATCCGACGCCGCTTTGGGTGCTCTGCACCGCCAGGCGCACCACGCCGACGATGGATTCGGGGCGCGCGAGTTGGTTCGCTCGATTCGCCGCGGCGGCCGGCGACGCAACTTGGTGGAAGAGACTGGCGAACTCCCCCGGCGTGAAGACGTGTCCGATCCCGCGCAGGGCGGCGTCGAACGTGACGCCCACTTGATGAAAGGCCCCCGGTACCGCGCCGAGCAGTGACGAACGCGTCACCAACGCGCCCACGGCAATACCCAAAAAGCCGTCGGGCTTCGCGCCGCTGGCCAGGGCCACGCCACCCTCTTTGAGCGTGCGGCCGTCGACCGGCGTCGCGCGAAGCGTGAGCGCGTTCCCGTCGCGCATGACGCGCAACGTCAGACGCGTGCCCGCGTGGCGGTGCACCAACGCCACGAGTTGATCGGCCGAGGTGACCGTAACGCCGTCCACGTTCGTAATCTGATCGCCCACGTGAAGGCCCGCCCGCTGCGCGGCCGTTTGGTGGTAACCGTCCCAGTGCGAGAAGGCGAGGACCCCGACGTGTGAACTTGACGGCAGTCCGACGAAGGTCAACGACGCCCAGGCGAGGACCAGGGCCATGAGACCGTGCATCAACGAACCGGCCGAGGCGAAGAGCACCTTTCGCGGGTAGCTGGCCGAGCGGTAGGTGCGCTTTTCGATCTCGGGTGCGACGTCGGCGTCCCAGGTCATGCCCGGAACCTTCACGTAGCCACCGAGCGGAAAGGCGCGTACGCCGTAACGCGTCTCGCCACGCGTCGTCGACCACAGCACCGGTCCAAAGCCGACGAAAAAGTCGGTCACCAGAAGTCCGGCTCGTTTGGCCGTGATGAAGTGACCGAACTCGTGACCCATGATCATGACAATCACGGCGAGAATCACGACCGGTAACGCCCAGCCGGCCCACCACACGAGCAGCGCCACAAGTCCAAACAACCCGAGGAGGCTGAGAGCCGGAGAAGGACCTGCGTCGCGCGATGCCATAGCTACCGCGGCAGGTTACCGGTGGCGAGGCGCCGAGCGGTCGCGTCATTGTCGTATAGAGCGTCGAGCGTGTCGAGGGGGTCCGCGACGTAGCCGTCCATGACCGCGGCGACGACGCCCACAATCTCACGCCAAGCCAGGCGATCATGAAGGAAGGCCTCAACCGCCACCTCGTTGGCGGCACTCAGCCAGGCCGGAGCCGCGCCACCGAGTCGGGCCGCCTCGTAGGCGAGATCGAGTGCCGGAAAGGCCTCGCGGTCGGGCGCTTCGAAGGTGAGCGCCACGCCCGACGTGAAATCGATGGCACCCCAGGCGTGATCGAGGCGCTCGGGCAGTCCGAGGCAGTACGCAATTGGAAGGCGCATGTCGGGTCGCGACA
>JANWIR010000034.1 GCA_025449805.1 Acidimicrobiales bacterium
AGTGGGAGCAGGTCAAGAGTCCCGCCGGCGCCACGCAGTGGAAGCCCAAGGGGGGCGCTGGCGCTGGCACGGTGCCCGACGCGCACGACCCCAATCTCACGCACGCGCCAACCATGCTGACGACGGACTTGGCGCTTCGTTTCGACCCGATCTACGAGCCGATCTCTCGACACTTCCTCGAGAACCCCGACGCGTTCGCGGACGCGTTCGCGCGCGCCTGGTTCAAGTTGACGCATCGCGACATGGGACCGTACGTCCGTGGACTGGGCGCGTTAGTGCCGAGCGAGCCACAGATCTGGCAAGACCCGATTCCCACGCCCACCCACGAACTCGTCGGCGCGCCCGAAATTGTCGCCCTGAAGTCGCGCCTCCTGGCGTCGGGACTCTCGTTGCGTGAACTCATCGCGACCGCGTGGGCGTCGGCGTCCACCTTCCGTGGCACCGACAAGCGTGGGGGTGCGAACGGCGCTCGGGTGCGCCTCGCGCCACAGAAGGACTGGGCCGTGAACGAGCCCGCCGAGCTCGCGAAGGTGCTGGGCGTTCTCGAAACCCTGCAGCGTGAGTTCAACGAGACACCGGGGAGCACGAAGCAGATCTCGCTCGCCGACCTCATCGTGCTCGGCGGCGTCGCGGCGGTCGAACAGGCCGCCCGTAACGCGGGTTACGAAGTGGTCGTACCCTTCACGCCCGGACGCGGCGACGCCACGGCGGACCAGACCGACGTCGAGTCCTTCGAAGTGCTTAAGCCCGTCGCCGACGGCTTCCGTAACTACCTACCGGCGGGACTCGCGCGCGCCAGCGAGGAGTTGCTCCTCGAGCGCGCCTTGCTCCTCACGTTGAGCGCGCCGGAGATGACGGTGTTGGTCGGTGGGCTACGTGCCTTGAACGTCACGCACGGTGGTGCGCGCGAGGGCGTTCTCACGACGCGTCCCGACGCCCTCACCACGGACTTCTTCGTGAATCTGCTCGACATGGACGTGGCGTGGCAGCCCGTCAACGGTTCGACGGACCTCTTTGAAGCGACCAGTCGCACAACGGGTGAGCGCCGGTGGACCGCGACGCGCGCGGACCTCGTGTTCGGCTCGAACTCTCAGTTGCGCGCGATTAGTGAGGTCTACGCGTCCGACGACGCCGCGGAGAAGTTCGTGCACGACTTCATCGCCGCCTGGAACAAGGTGATGATGCTCGATCGTTTCGATCTGGCCTAAGGCCCAGCACCTCCTCGATGATCACCTCGATCATCGAGGAGGTGCTCGCCGACCTAACGCCGACGTCAACCCGTCATACCTTCACCTCACCAAGAGCGCGTAGGGGCGCGACCCCTTTCTCTCACTCGGTAAAGTGCCCTCATGGACTACGTCACGCTCGGTAACACTGGACTGCAAGTTTCGAAGATCTGCTTGGGTTGCATGAGTTACGGCGAGCCGTCGCGCGGCAACCAGCCGTGGTCGCTCGACAAGGACGCCGCGGTGCCGTTCTTCCGTCAAGCCCTCGACGCGGGCATCAACTTCTTCGATACCGCGAACGTTTACTCGGCCGGCAGTAGCGAGGAGATCACCGGGCAAACGCTGCTCTCGATGACGTCCCGCGACGACGTCGTGATTGCCACCAAGGTCAATGGTCGTATGCGACCCGGTCCCAACGGCGAAGGTCTGTCCCGTAAGGCCATCCTGAGCGAGGTTGACCAGAGCCTGCGCCGCCTGGGCACGGACTACATCGACCTCTATCAAATCCATCGTTGGGACTATCGCGTCCCTATTGAAGAGACGCTCGAGGCGCTGCACGACGTCGTCAAGTCTGGCAAAGTCCGCTACCTCGGGGCCTCGTCAATGCACGCCTGGCAGTTCACCAAGGCGCTCTACGTGGCCGAGGCGAACGGGTGGACGAAATTCGTCAGCATGCAGAACTACTACAACCTGTTGTACCGCGAGGAAGAGCGCGAGATGCTGCCCCTCTGCGCGGACCAAGGCGTCGGCGTCATCCCCTGGAGCCCGCTCGCGCGCGGTCGCCTCACGCGACCCTGGGACGAGGCCACGAACCGCTCCGAGCTCGACGAGTTCGGTCGCAGCCTGTACCACGACATTGACCGGCCGGTGGTTGAAGCCGTTCTCGAACTCGCCCAACAACGTGGCGTCGCGCCCGCGCAGATTGCGCTGGCGTGGGTGCTCAGGAATCCCGTCGTGACGAGCCCCATCGTGGGCGCGACGAAAGCACACCATCTCGCCGACGCGATTGCCGCGGTCGACCTTCGACTCAGCGACGACGAAGTAGCGACGCTGGAGAAGCCTTACCGTCCTCACTGGGTGAGTGGCTTTCGCTAAATCGACGTGGCGAGTGCGTCGGACTCGTCGCGACTAGCAACGTCGGTCGTTAGTTGAACGTCCGTCGGTGTTACACCAACGAGTCGTGCCGTGATTAGTCGCGTCGATACAGTGGTGGTCAATGACCGGCTTTGAGCACACCCACGCGACGACGCGCCTACGTCGCGATTGGTTCGGGGGCGCCGTGGCCGGCTTTATCGCCTTGACGGCCATTGGCGTTGGTCGGTCGATGGGCAAGGTTTCGAGTTCGGCGCCGCATCAAAAAGTAATCGCGTGGAGTTGCGCAGTGGTCTTGTTGATCGCGGGCGGGTTCGCCATTCGCCGGATCGCCCACGCGCTCGGACACGTCGTGACCCGTCAGTACAGTCCCGGCACGGGCGCGTCGCTGCGACTCCTGATTTCTGGCGTTGGCTACGTGGTACTGGTCTTCGCCCTCTTCGGGGTCCTCGGCGTTTCGTTGCAGCATCTCCTCATCGGCGCCGGTTTGGCCGGGGTGGTGTTGGGCATCGCGGCGCAACAGAGTTTGGGCAACATCTTCGCGTCAGTGGTTCTACTGTTCGCGCGACCATTCGTCGTCGGTGACACGATTCGTGTGCGCTCGGGCGTTGTTGGCAACGTGGACGCGTTCGTCCTCGGCATTGGTCTGACGTACGTGACCGTCCGCACCACCGAAGGAATCCTCAAGATTCCGAATTCGGTCATGCTGGCCTCGGGTATTGGACGCCCGCATCCCCCCGAAACGCCGGCGGCGGCGTCGACGAACGACGCGTAAATCAACGTTCGGCTAGTGAACGGCGGCGATGCGCCAAGCGCCGGGGAGGGTCTTCACGATGGCCTCCGCGATCAACATGTACCCCGCGTTGTTGGGGTGATCATCGGGACCAAAGGGCGCGGGTTGACACATCCAGGTGTAGAGGCAGGCGAAGCGAACGTTGAGCGGCACCGACCCCACGTTCGGCACCACCACGCGTGACGCGTTGGCCGATTGAAACGCACCGGCGATGTTGGCCACGCTCACGTGGGCGCGAGCGTAGACCGTCTGCAGTATCTGATTGAGTCGCCCCATATCGGTCAGCGTCGCTTGCGCGTTAGCGACACTGACGGGCCCCTCGAGGTAGTGCGCCACGAAGGGGTCCTCGTAGTTAAAGCCCACGAAGTGCACCTGGGGGCCGGCGGCGGAAGTGAGTTGCGCGAGGACCTTCGGTAGGTCGTTCTGCACGTACGTCAGTCCGCGCGCCACGCAGTTTTCGTCGACGGTGGCGCCCGTCAAACAGGGGCGAAGATCGTTAAAGCCGAGGTCGATCGTCACCAATCCCGCTCGGTTGTGGTTCGCTTGCAAAAAGCGCAGTGCCGTCGTGAGTTGCGTGGCGGGAAGGTGGTAACAGTGATCGGCCACCGTCGTCGTGAGCATCGATTCGGCCGTCTCACCCGGACAGCCAATCTGGTCCAACTGAAAGTCAACGTGTTGGCGCTGCTCGAGCGCGACGACGTCGTTGGCGTAACCGTCTTGCGTGCGTCGACTGTTTTGTGACGGAACCCCACTCGGTTGGATTCCGAGTGACGACGACGCCCCGACGACGAGGTAAAACGGCTCGTTCGCGCTGAGCAACGGCGAGTCGGCGCCGCTCTTTTTTCCCGCCGCGAAGCCGACACCAATCAAGAGCGTCACGCTCGCCATGAACGCGAGGAGTTTCAGGTAACGCGACACAGTCCACCTTCGAGAAGTCGTGAGCGAGGGTTCGGCCATCGAGCGTGGCGACCGCCGCCAAAACCTTACGCCGACGTCCCCCGTCGCGGCACCGAGTGAATCCTCAAAACTTCTTGAGAATCACCGTCACGTCGTTAGTGACGCAGCGTTTCCAGCCGTTCGCGAACCTCGGGCCAGCGCTCGCGAACCACCGCGTACATTGCGGAATCACGAGGCCGCCCCAGCTCATCGGCGCGGCCCGACGGTTGCCACGACTGCAGCACGCCCTCAAACGAAGCCCCGAGCCGTTCGAGCGCTCGGCGCGACTGATGATTGCGGGCGTCCGTTTTGAAATCAACGCGCGCGACGTGCCACTCCTCGAACGCGTACGTGAGTAACAGTGTCTTCGCCGCAGTGTTCACGCTCGTACGCTGCGCGCGCTTCGCGAGCCACGTGCCGCCAATCTCCACCGCGTCGGGTGCTTCGCGCGCGAACCACCAACGAATCGTGAGATAGCGAGTCATGCCCACAATCTCGCCGTGACCGAGGTCCTCGATTGCGAACGCGTAGGAGACGCCCGCCGAACGCTCCGCGAGGAGGTTCTCGACGTACCGTCGAGCGCTCGCCTCGTCGTGGGGAACATTCGTGAGCGCGTAACTCGAGCGATCGCCCGCACTCGCCGCGACGATTGAGGGGACGTCGGCGAGTGTCACCGGACGTAGTCGCACCACCTCGCTGGTCAGCACCAGCGGCGTCGCGTCGGTCGGAAAGGGTGTCGTCACGTCACCATTTTGACAAGAACATCCGACCTCTCGCGCGCCACGTCGCACGTCATTAGGGTGAAACCATGCATACCGGTCGTTGGCGCTCGCTCGACGTTTCGCGACTCGCCACGTTGCGAGTGGCTCGCGCGATGCCCCAATTCGCCGTCCGACGCTCGAGCACGAGGGGGTTCTCGTGCTAGCCAGTCACTGGCTCGATGAGCCCGAGGAGCACGACTTTCCCGCCGCCGCCCACTACCTCGGCCTCCTCCTGCGCCCCCGCGACGTCGCATCGGTGGTCGCGCAACTGCGCGCAGCGACGACGTGTCGCTTCGCGGCCAAAGATCTTCTACGCGCGAGCAATCTCGAACTCCTCGGACGCGACAACGCGCACGTCCACCACGACCTCGAAAAGGTGAAGTCCGGCCACCGGCTCTCGCCCGTGCTCTTGGTGCGCGGCGACGCCACGCGCGGGCTTCCCCTCATCATCGCCGACGGCTATCACCGAGTGTGCGCGAGCTACTGGATTGACGAAGACACCATGATTCCGTCACGTCTCGCGAAGTTGCCCGCACCGCGGACCGACGTCGCTTCGCGTTAAGTCCTTCTTATACTGACCCTCGGAAAGATCACCGCGGTACACGCGCGTTCAGGAGAGCGATGAAAAGACGTCATTGGGTGATGCTGCCCCTCTCGCTCGTTGGCGTCCTTTTTTCGAGCTACGCCTTCGCCACCACCCTCACGTGGCATGACGCGAAGTCGGTGACCCTGCCGAGCGGAGGAACCGGCTTCTACCAAGGGCAGTTCTCCACGTTGGCCTGCGCGCGCGGAGGGAACTGCGTGGCCAGTGGCCCGTATCTCGCCCAAGGCGGCGTCGTGCACACCGTGGTCGTGAGTGAAATTAATGGCCAGTGGCGCGCGGCCGTCGCGCTCGCGTCACCCGCCAACGCGGCGGCGAACTCGGGGCTCTCGGTGTACGGCGCGTCGTGCGCGAGGCCCGGGGCGTGCGCTCTGGTCGGGAACTACCAGACCACCGCGGGCTACGTCGTACCCTTCGCCGCGACCTCCAATGCCAATCGGTGGGCCACGCCGGTCTCGATCGCGTTACCGACGAACGCGCCCACCTCGGAATCGAATGCGCTGTTGCGCTCGGTCGCCTGCGAGAGTGTCGGTAATTGCGACGCGGTAGGCACGTACCTCGACGGCGCGGCGGCGCCGCACACCCTGGCGTTGGCCGTTCGCGAAGTGCGCGGCACGTGGCAACGGGCCACACCCCTACCGCTGCCCAACGACGCGAACGTGAACTCTTTGGTCACGCTGAATCAACTTTCGTGCGCGAGGCCCGGCAACTGCGTCGCCGCGGGGTCGTACGTCAACCGTGACAACGTGTCGCAGGCACTCGTCGTCAACGAAATCAATGGCACGTGGCAAAAGGCGCAGACCCTGACACTGCCGGGGAACGCCAGTGCCTACGCCGGCGCCTCGTTGTCGGGTCTCACCTGCACCAGCGTCGGTAACTGCGTCGCCGCGGGGGTCTACAACACCGTGACGGGCGATCTCGAAGGGCTCCTCGCCGACGAGGTCAACGGCACGTGGCAGCGGGGGCGTGAACTCGTCGCTCCCGTCGACGCCGCGGTCAATCCTCGGATCTTCTTTTACGGCTTTGGTGAAGTGTCGTGTGCCTCGGCGGGCAACTGCGCCCTCGGTGGGCAGTACCGCGATCAACGGGGAAACTATCAAGGTCTCCTCGCCGACGAGGTCAACGGCACGTGGCAGCGCGCGCAGTCCGTCGCCCTCCCGCCCGGCGCGACGCGCGCTGGAAAGAACGGTGGTGTCGTGGCGGTGACCTGTCCAAAGAAGGGATCGTGTCGAGCGGGCGCGGCCTACCTCGACGCGAACGCGAACTACCAGGCCATGACCTTGTCGCAGATCGCCGGTTCGTGGCGCGCGGGCGTCAAGGTGAACCTGCCCGGCGGCGCCACCAGCGTGGGCGTCGCCGGCGGACTGTACGGCTTGCAATGCTCGACGCCCACCACCTGTTCGGCGATTGGCTCCTACGTCGACCAGGCCACCAACTACCAGGGTTTCACGCTCACTGCGCCCTGAGTGCGCGAGGTTTCATCTCACGCATACCTCGCGATACCGCGCCCGTCACCTTTAGATAACCATCCCCTCCTAGGTTCACGAACGTGACACGCGCGCCCTTGATCCCTCCCGTCGAGCGCGCTCGCGTGTCGCCCCACGATGTATCAGTGAGTGTGTGACGTGAGTCAAGTGAGCGAGCGCCGTAGCGTCATCCTCGTCGTCGAGGACGAGGCCAGCTACCAAGACGCGCTCACGGTCGGACTCAACGTCGAAGGCTTCGACGTCATCGGCGCCACCAACATCGCCGAAGCCCGCCACCTCATGAGCACCCGAAGTCCTGACCTGGTCCTGCTCGACGTGATGTTGCCCGACGGTTCGGGCGTCGACTACTGCCGCGAGCTCCACGCCTCATCACCGACGCCGGTCATCATGGTGAGCGCGCGAAGTAGTGAGCTCGACGTGGTGCTTGGACTCGAAATCGGCGCGGCCGACTACGTCACGAAGCCCTTTCGCTTGCGCGAACTCGTCGCGCGAATCCGCGCCGTCTTACGCCGACCCTCGACGGACAATGAAGACGACGTCGTCACCTTCGGTGACCTCCGACTCGACCTGACGCGTCGCACGCTGAGCAAGGGCGGACGTGAACTCAGCGTCAGTCGCAAGGAGTTCGATCTCTTGGCGCTCTTCGCCTCGCGCCTGGGCCAAGTCGTGACGCGCGAAACCTGTCTCGATACGCTGTGGTGGGGCCTCGAGCTGTCGGATTCACGAACCCTCGACACCCACGTCAAGCGCCTACGCCAGAAGATTGAAAACGATCCGGCCGCACCGGTTCACTTGCACACCATTCGAGGTGTGGGCTTTCGCCTCGACCTTTAGGGTGAGAGCGTGCGCTCCGGAGACCTCGCCCCCGATTTCACCCTCGACAATCAAGACGGTGAGACGGTCACGCTCAGCCAATTGCTCGAGGCGGGACCGGTCGTACTGTTCTTCTACCCGGCCGCGATGTCCAGTGGCTGCACGAAAGAGACGTGCTACTTCCGCGACCTCGCCAGTGAGTTCGCGGCCCTGGGGGCCCAGCGCGTGGGCATCTCGATGGACTCGGTAGTGCGCCAACAGGAGTTCGCGTCGCGCAACCGTCTCGACTTCACGCTCCTGGCCGACTCGTCGGGCACCGTCGCCAAGCTCTACGGCGTGAAGCGTTCCCTCGACGTCTTTAAGGTCAAGCGCACGACTTTCGTCATCGACCGTGACCGTCGCGTCCTCGACGTGATCCACAATGAACTCAATATGAACGCCCACGCCGATCGCGCGCTGACGACCCTTAAGGCCAAGGGCTTAGCCCACTAACAGCGCGGCCGCCGGATCTTCCAGAAACCGGGCGACGTGCGCGAGCACGCGTGAGGCTAACGCGCCGTCGACCTGGCGGTGATCAAACGACATCGCGAGTTCACTCACGTAGCGAACCACGACTTCGTCGTCCACGACCCACGGCGCCTTCGCGAAACGGCCCACGGCCAGAATCGCGCCCGTTCCGGGGGGCAGAATGGGCATCGCGGCGTCGACGCCGAAGGGACCCACGTTGGTAATCGTCAACGTGGTGCCCATCATCTCGTTGGGGGTCGTCGTGCCGGCGCGCGCCTTTTCGACGAGGATCGCCTGCGCCTGGGCCATGGCCACCAAGTCGAGTTGATCGGCGTCCTTGATGTTGGGCACGATTAACCCTCGCGGCGTGTCCGCGGCGATGCCCAGGTTGACGCGTCGACGAACCACGACCTCGCCGTTGGCCGCGTCGAAGCTCGAGTTGATACCCGGGTAGTGGCGCGCCGCGTCACAAAGGGCCAAGGCCACGATGGTCAGCGGTGAGAGTTTGGTCGAGCCCAAGGCGGGGCGACCCTTGAGTGACGCCAGCAGTTCCATCGTGCGCGTCACGTCAACGCGCATCCACACCGCCGCGTGCGGTGCGCTGAACGCGCTCTGGGTCATCGCGTCGGCCATCGAGCGAAGAACACCCTTCACGGGGATGCGCTCTTCCTTGGGCCCCGTCGCCCAGGGCGCCAAGTCGCGTCCGACGAAGCGTGACGTCGTGAGCGGTCCGGTCGGCGCGGCCGTCGCACGAGCCGGCGTCGACGCCGGGGTGCCGCTCAGGGCCTGTTCCACGTCGTGACGCGTGATCAGCCCGTCGCGCCCAGTACCGGTGAGCGTCGCGATGTCGAGTCCGTGCTGCTTCGCGTAGAGCCGTACGGGGGGCGTGGAGCGTGGCGACGAACTAGCGGGCGTACTCGCGCTGGTCGGTGCGTTTGCGGTCGGCGGAATCACCCGGGCGCTCGTGCCCTGGCGACGGTGCGTGCGCGTCGCGATTCCCTCTTCATTCGTCACGCCGTATCCGACCAAGACCGCCTCGCGCTTTTCGACGCTGGGCGTCGAAATCGGTGGGGCCTCGACGTCGGCGGTGGTCGCCTTTGGCCCGTCGCCACCCACCTCGAAAGTGATGAGGGGCTTGTGGACCTCCATGACGTCGCCGACGTTGCCGTGCAGCGTGACGATGGTCCCCGCGTAGGGGCTCGGCAACTCCACGGTGGCCTTCGCGGTTTCGATGTCCACGAGAGGCTGGTTCAGCGTTACGACGTCGCCGACGTTCACTTTCCACGCGACAATTTCGGCCTCGACGAGGCCTTCGCCGACGTCAGGCAGGAGAAAGATCTGTTCACTCAACTGTCGAATCCCATCACTCGATCGACGGCGTCGAGCACGCGGTCGACGCTCGGTCGGTAGTCCTCTTCAATGCGCGTGGGCGGGTACGGCACGTGATAGCCGCTGACGCGAATGCCCGGCGCGCGCAGTGAATAGAAGCAACGCTCACTCAACGACGCCACCAATTCCGAACCCACGGACGCGGTGTGCGGCGCCTCTTGCACGACGACGAGTCGGCCCGTCTTGGTGAGTGACGCCGCCATCGTCTCGAGATCGAAGGGCGCCAGCGAGCGGGCGTCGATGACCTCGATCGACAGTCCCTCTTGCGCGGCCGTGTCCGCCGCGCGCAACGCCGTCTTGACCGTGGATCCGTAGCCCACCACGGTCACGTCCGTTCCCTCGCGGCGCACGACCGCGTCAAAGAGTCCGTTCGGTGGTTCGTCAAGGTTGACTTCACCCTTTTCCCAGTAGCGACTCTTCGGCTCACAGAAGATGATCGGGTCATCGTGCTCAATGGACTGTTGGATCATCCAGTACGCGTCGTTGGGCGTCGAACACGACACGACCCGCAGACCCGCGGTGTGCGCGAAGTAGGCCTCGGGGCTCTCAGAGTGGTGCTCGATTGCGCCGATACCGCCCTGGAAGGGGATGCGAATGACGAGGCCCATGGTGTAGACGCCATCGGAGCGCTTGCGTAACTTCGCGACCTGCGAAACAATCTGGTCAAAGGCCGGATAGACGAACCCGTCAAATTGAATCTCGCACACGGTGCGGTACCCGCGAATCGCGAGACCGACCGCGGTGCCGACGATCGCCGACTCGGCCAGCGGCGCGTCAATGACGCGGTCCTCGCCAAAATCCTTCTGCAAGCCGTCGGTGATGCGAAAGACGCCACCGAGTTTGCCCACGTCCTCACCCATGATGAGGACCTTCTTGTTCTTCTCCATCGCGGCGCGAAGTCCCTCGTTGAGGGCCTTGGCCATCGTCATGGTCTGCGTCGTCATTAGTGCGCACCTCCGCCAACGCCGAGCTCGACCATGTCGCGAAGTCCCTCGTCGATGAGTGGGTGCGGCGTGGCGTAGGCGTTGTCAAACATGGTGCGCGGGTCGGGTCGATCCATCGCGAGCACGTCGTCGCGCAGTTTGAGCGCCAGAACGTCGGCCTCGGCGACGATGTCGTCAAAGACACCAGCCTTGATCTTGAACTCGCGCACCAGAAGTGACTTCACGCGCTCAATGGGATCGCGGTGTTTCCACACCTCGACCTCGGCGTCAATGCGGTACCGCGTCGGGTCGTCCGACGTGGTGTGCGCGCCCAGGCGATAGGTGTAGGCCTCGATGAGCGTGGGACCACCGCCCACGCGCGCACTCTCGAGCGCGCGCTTCGTTACTTCGTAGACCGCCAGGACGTCGTTGCCGTCGACGCGCACACCGGGAAAACCAAATCCGTGCGCGCGGTGATAGAGGGGGATCTTCGACTGCGTGGACATCGGCGTGGAGATTCCCCACTGGTTGTTTTGACAAAAGAAGACGATCGGCGCGTTGAACGACGCCGCCCATACGAAGGACTCCAGGACGTCGCCCTGACTTGACGCGCCGTCGCCGAAGAAGGTCATGACCGCCTCCTCGGCGCCGTCACGCTGGACGCCCATGGCGTAGCCCACCGCGTGAAGTGCCTGGTTGCCCAGGACAATCGTGGGGACCGAGTGCCGGTATTTCTGTGGGTCCCAGCCGCCGTTACTGACCGCGCGAAAGAGACGCAGCATGTCCTCGGGAGGCACGCCCCGACACCACGCGATGCCGTGTTCGCGGTAGGTCGGGAAGGTGAAGTCCGTGGGCGCGAGCGCGCGTCCCGCGCCAATTTGCGCGGCCTCTTGACCCTGCACCGGCGCCCACAACGCGAGTTGGCCCTGACGCTGCAGTGACGTCGACTCGTTGCACAACCGGCGGATTATCACCATGTCGCGGTAGAGCCCGAGGATCTCCTCACCGCTCAGTGTCGATTCATACTCCGGGTGGCTGACGCGCTCACCTTCGGGCGTCAGCAACTGGACTAGTTCCTCGTCGATCATCGACTCTCCTTAGACCACAATCCCCGTTGGCCACCTTACTCTCGTAGCATTCAGTGGTGCCTCGGCTGCTCGTTGACCTGACGCCGCTGCGAACGAACCGCAACTTCCGGTTGCTCTTCAGTGGTCAATTCGTCTCACTACTTGGCAGTAATTTGACGTTGGTCGCGGTGCCCTACCAGATCTACCAATCCACCCACTCGAGTCTGTTGGTCGGTCTCGCCAGTTTGCTCCAACTACCGTTCCTCATCGCGGGATCGCTCTGGGGAGGGGCCTTCGGCGACCGTTTCGACCGTCGACGGCTGCTGATCATCAGTTCGATTGTCCTGGCCGCGGCAAGTTTCGCCCTCGGCGCCAACGCCCGCGTGGCCCACCCCAGCTTGATCGCCCTCTTCGTCCTAGCCGCGCTGGCCGCCGGACTGGGCGGTTTCGCCGGACCACTTCGTTCCTCAGCCATTCCGAGTCTCGTCGCGCCCGATCAACTCGTCGCGGCCTACTCCGTTAATCAAGTGATCGTCAACCTGGCCACCGTGGTCGGACCGTCGCTGGCCGGCCTCCTGCTCGCGAGTTTGGGTCTGGCGTCGTGCTACCTCATCGACGCCGCGACCTTTCTCGCGCTCAGCGTGGCCGCCTTTTTCATGGCCCCGATTCCCCCGGCCCAGACCAACTCGGGCGCCCACCTCTTGAAGGCCATTGGTGAGGGCTTCGGGTACGTACGCCGTCACGCCACGGCACAAGCCGTCTACCTAGTCGATCTCAACGCCATGGTGTTTGGACTCCCGCGCGCCCTGTTCCCCGCCGTCGCGTTGACGATTTACCACGGCGGACCGCGCGTGCTCGGCCTGCTCTACGCGGCGCCGGGCGCGGGGGCGCTGGTGATGGCGATCTTCACCGGGTGGATCGGGCGCGTCCGGCGCCGCGGCCGACTCATCGTGCTCGCCGTTATTGCCTGGGGCGCCGTGATGGCACTGTTCGGCATCGTGCACGTCGTGTGGGTCGGCTTCGTGTGCCTCGCGGTCGCTGGCGCGACCGACGTCATCTCCAACGTGCTGCGCAACACCTTGCTCCAGGTCGCGATCACCGACGAGTTCCGTAGCCGCGTCTCGTCAATTCAACTCGCCGTGGTGACGGGCGGTCCTCGTCTCGGCGACGTGGAGTCCGGGGTCGTCGCCAACCTGACCTCGACGACCTTTTCCATTATTTCGGGCGGTGTCGCGTGCGTTCTCGGCGTCCTCGCTCTCGTGCGGCGCTACCCCGACTTTTGGCGAAGCGATCAGCTGTAGGAGCTGCGTAGACGAACGGTCGTACGTTTGGCCTTGGCGACGTTCGCGAGCTGGCCACAGGCCGCCGCGATGGAACGACCCCGCGTCTGGCGCACGGTGACGTTCACACCCAAGACTTCGAGGTGATCGCGGAAAGCGCGCACGCGCTCCGGCGTCGAGCCGCGCACCAAGAAGCCCGGCGTGGGATTGAGGGGAATGAGGTTCACGTGCGCCGCGAGTTCTCTCGCGTAATCGGCTAACTCCTCAGCCGCGCGCGGGGTGTCGTTCACGCCGTCGATGAGCGCCCACTCGAAACTCAACCGGCGTTTGGTGGTCGCGTTCCAGACCACGCACGCCTCGTGGAGACGCGCGAGCGGGTATCGCCGATTGAGGGGAACCAGTTCATTGCGCGTCTCGTCGTTCGCCGCGTGCAAACTCACGGCGAGGGTCACCGGCAGACCCTCCTTGGCCAGTCGCTCAATCGCCGGCGCCACGCCCACGGTCGACACCGTGAGGTGACGTGCCGACATTCCCCGGTACGCCTGGAGTCGACGAAGAACCTCGACCGTGACGGGGTAGTTGGCGAGGGGCTCACCCATGCCCATAAACACGACGTTCGACAGTCGCCGTGGCGCAGCCGCGCGAGCGGCGAACAAGACCTGTTCAATAACTTCCCCCACGCTCAACTGTCGAGAAAAGCCCGCTTGACCGGTCGCGCAGAAGGTGCAGCCCATGGCGCAACCGGCCTGCGACGAGACGCACACCGTGGCTCGATCCTCGTAGTGCATGAGCACCGTTTCGATGGTCGAGCCGTCGTGGAGCTCCAACACCCACTTACGCGTCGCGCCTTGATCACTCGCGACCTCGTCGGCGACCCGCAGCGCACTGGGAAACTGTTCGGACAACGACGCGCGTAGAGCCTTGGGAATGGTTGACAGGGTCGCCAGGGTTTCGTTGGTGTTCCAGAGTCCGTGCCAGACCTGGTCGACGCGGTAACGCGGCTGACCTTCGAGCAGCACGCTCAGTTCTTCCCGGGATACTTCGTAGAGCGACGTCACGT
This sequence comes from Acidimicrobiales bacterium, assembly GCA_025449805.1. Taxonomy (GTDB): domain Bacteria; phylum Actinomycetota; class Acidimicrobiia; order Acidimicrobiales; family RAAP-2; genus RAAP-2. Next base: position 13,936 of record JANWIR010000034.1, read on the forward strand.
AGAGAGGCTACGCGTGACGAGCGCCCGAACGATCCCTCCGTCAACACCCCGCCGTGCCATCGGCCGCACCCATCCCCCGTGGTCTGCTTGACTCTGTGAATGATCAGCGACGCCGCTGAACCGTCGACAGGAGCCACATGGAACTCAACAACACCTCAGCCGTCGTAACCGGAGGCGCCTCGGGTCTCGGCGAATCGACCGCCCGCGCCCTCGCCGCGCGAGGCGTGAAGGTCGTCGTCGCGGACCTCAACGACGAGCGCGGCGCGACAATCGCCAACGAGATTGGGGGCGCGTACGCCCACTGTGACGTGACCAACACCGAGCAGGTCATCGCCGCCATCGAGGCCGCCAAGGCCATGGCACCGCTCTGGAGTGCCGTGAACTGCGCCGGCATCGGGTGGGCGACGCGCACCATTGGCAAGGACGGGGAGTACGCCTCGGCACACGACTTGGACCTTTACCGCAAAGTGATCGAGATCAACCTCATTGGCACGTTCAACGTCTGTCGACTCGCCGCCACCGCGATGAGTCACAACACGCCCGACGGCGACAACACGCGCGGCGCGATCGTGAACACCGCCTCGGTGGCCGCCGAGGACGGACAGATCGGTCAAGTCGCGTACTCATCCTCCAAGGGTGGGGTGGTCGGTTTGACGTTGCCCCTCGCCCGCGACCTCGCCGCGATTGGCGTGCGCGCCAACTGCATCCTGCCGGGCCTCATCGACACACCGATCTACGGCACGGGAGCCGCCTCCGAGGAGTTCAAGGCTCGTCTGGGTGCGGGTGTTCTCTTCCCCAAGCGTTTGGGTTTCGCGGACGAATTCGCGTCAATGGCGGTCGAACTTCTCACCAACAGCTACATGAACGCCGAATCGATTCGCGTCGACGCTGGCATCCGGATGCAGCCCAAATAACGCTCGGGCGTTGCCGTTGGCTAGGGGAGCCGACGATCGCGAATGAACCGCGCCCGGTCGCGTTCGCTTACTCCCAGGGCGTCGGTGTTGAAGTGACCGGCGCGCGTGGAGCGATTCGTTGCAACGCGCGCATGGCTCGAACCTAAATGGTGCGCGCGTCCGCTACGTTGTCGAAGCGCGCGAACTCGCCTCGCCACGTCAAGTGCGCGGTGCGCGTCGGACCGTTACGGTTCTTGCCCACGATGACCTCGGCGTCCGCCTTCTGGTCGTTGGACACCTCGCCGTAGATCTCTGGGCGGAACAAGAACAGCACGACGTCGGCGTCCTGCTCCAGTGATCCCGATTCTCGGAGGTCGGACATCATGGGCCGCTTGTCCGCGCGGTCCTCGAGCTTTCGCGACAACTGCGAGAGTGCCAACACGGGACACTCGAGTTCACGCGCCAGAATTTTGAGCGATCGGCTCATCTCGGCGACTTCGACCTGGCGGTTCTCCGCTCGACCACGCGACGACATCAGTTGGAGGTAGTCCACGATCACGATGCCGAGGTCGCCGTTTTGTTGCTTGATGCGCCGCGCGCGAGCCCGCACGTCCATCACCGTCAAACTCGGGTTGTCGTCGATGAAGATCTTCGCCGATTGCAGTTGGCTGAAGGCGTCGTGCGCTCGGTCCCAGTCGTGTTGGTTGAGGTCACCGGTGCGCAGCTTCGATGAATCGATCCGCGCGGTGGACGCGAGGATGCGCTCGGCGAGTTCCTGGCGACTCATCTCCAACGAGAAGAACAGTGCCGGTCGACCAACAACGGCGCCCACGTGAATCAGAATGCCCAGCGCGAAGGCCGTCTTACCCGTACCCGGGCGTGCGCCGACGATCGTCATCGAACTCGGCTGCAGCCCTTGCAAAATGGCGTCGAGTGACTTGTAGCCGGTTTCGAGTCCGTTGAACTGACCCCTCGTCTCGCCACGTTGTTCCAAGATGTCCGCCTCGGCGAGGAGGAGTCGCTGCAGTGGCGAAACCGAGTCAATCTTTCGATTGTCACCGATGGCGTTGATCTTTCGTTCGGCCTCGTCAATCAGGGCCATGACGTCATCGGTCGCCTGGTACGCCTCGTCAACAATCTCGCCGGCGGCACTGATGAGACGGCGCTGTTGCGCCTTCTCACGAACCAGTTCGGCGTAGTGCTGCGCGTTTGACGCCGAGGGTGTATTGAGTTGCAGCGCGGAGAGTACGGCGAGTTCCACCGCGCCCGAGCCGCGTTCTTGGAGCTTGGCCTGCACCGTGACGTAGTCGACGGGCTCGGCCGCGTGCGTCAGCGCAATGATGGCGCTGTAGATCTGACCGTGGAGCGGTCGATAGAAGTCTTCGGCCTGCACCGTTTCGTAGGCAATCGAGACCGCCTCGGGCGAGAGCAACATTGCGCCAATGAGCGACTCCTCCGCCTCGATCGCACTCGGCGGTACTCGCCCCGGCGTTTGGCGACTTCGTTCCGATTCAATCTGCGTCATAAGTACTCAACGGTTGCCGATGTCGGTTGTGTGCCACAAGATGCCCATCGTGTGGAAATGCCTGTGTCTAACTTCCATTGAACCAAAGTCTCGCCGCCACCTGTTACATCGCGACACCCAAAATGGCAACGGCCGGGGCGTGTCGCCCCGGCCGTTCGTCCATCAAACTGACGTACTACTTCGCGATGACCTCGATTGACACGGTCGCCGAAACGCCGTCGAAGAGATCAACACTGACCGTCGCCGCGCCCAATTCCTTGAGGTGCTCGCTCATGTGCACCGCGTGACGGTCGAGGGAAATATTCGTCGCACTTCGCAACGCGTTCACGACGTCACTCTCGGTCACCGAGCCGAAAAGACGGCCGTTGGTGCCGGCGCGCGCCGCAATCGTGAGCTTCGCGGACTCGATGACGCCCTTTTGCGTCAAGGCCGCCTCACGACTCTTCGCGTCACGCAGGTCGCGCGCCCGGCGCATCGCCGCCGCTTGGAGTTCCGTGGACGAGCTCGCGGACAGCGCGGCACCGCTCGGCAGGAGGAAGTTGCGGGCGTAGCCCGACTTAACCTCGACGATGTCACCGCGTCGGCCAACGCCCTTGACGTCACTTCTCAAGAGAACCTTCATTCGCTCGCCTCCTCGGTCGCTTCGACGCTCTCGGTCGCACCGACGAGTTCCATGACCTCGTCGTCGCTCACCGCGTCACTCGTCGTGGTCGCGTCGCCGTCGCGGTCCGCGCGCGGACCACGTCCGCGATCGTCACGTCCGCCGTCGCGTCCGCCGTCGCGTCCGCCGCGTCCGCCGCGGCGCTCGGTAACTGTGCGCTGCGTGTAGGGCAGGAGCGCCAGCTCGCGGGCTGTCTTAATCGCGTCGGTCACGTCGCGCTGGTGCTGTTGACAGTTGCCCGACACCTTGCGCCCACGGATCTTGCCGCGGTCCGAGATGTACTTACGCAGTTGCGCCAGATCCTTGTAGTCAACGGTGCCAACGCCGTGCTGGCAGAACGAGCACGGCTTCTTCTTGGCCCCACGTCGCGTGTCAATCTTCGGCGCGCGCTTCGGCGGTTTGGGGTTATTAATACGGGGCATTAGAAGGGCTCCTCATCAAAGGCGTACGTGGGGGTTTCGGTCGGGCGCGAACTCTGGGGACGGTCACCGGACTGGTAACCCCCCTCAGGGCGCGGGGTCTTCGTGACCACGGCGGTCGCGAAGCGCAGGGACGGGGCAATTTCGTCGGCGTTGATTTCCACAATCGAACGCTTGTCGCCGTTTTCCGTCTCCCAACTGCGCTGCTCGAGGCGTCCGGTGACGATCACGCGGGTGCCCTTTTGCAGTGAGTTGGCGGCGTTCTCGGCCATGGGGCCGTAGCCCGCGACCTCGAAGTACGAGACCTTCTCATCCCACTCCTGGGTCTGGCGGTTCAGCCAGCGACGGTTGACCGCGATGGAAAGGCGCAACGCCGCCTGTCCGCTATTCAAGAACTTCAGTTCGGGGTCGCGCGTCACGTTGCCCACCACGGTGATGGAATTGTCAGCCATTAGTGCTCCTTTGCTCGGTCGCCGAACCTACGCCGACGCCGGAGCGCGACGGGGTGCGGTACGCGTAACTCGACGCAAGATCTTGAAGCGCAAGACTTCGTCGGAGAGTGTCAAAATGCGGTCGAGCTCGACCACGGTCTCTGACTCACCCGCGAATTCCACGAGGACGTAGTAGCCCTCTTTGCGCTTGTTGATCTCGTACGCCAAGGGACGCTTCCCCCAACGGTCGATAGCACCGGGGGTTCCCCCGTGAGTGCGAATGGTTTCGAGCGCGCGGTCGAGGGCGACTTGAATCGCCTGCGCGTCGACGGCCGTGTCGAACACGACCATGGTTTCATAGGGCCTCATGGGCTTCCTTCCTTTCCCTCTGGACCAGACCCGAGGGCCGGGCTCTGCGGAAGACAGAGCAGGGGACGTTGTACTTCCCCACTTTTGTGGGAATACGAGTCTACCTCGTCGGCGAAACCGCGCTACTGGGTGAGTTCGTCGGGGTTGGGGTAGGCCTCGTCAGGCCCGGGAAATCGGCCTTCGCGCACGTCGGCGGCGTAGTGCGCGATCGCGTCGGTGATTACCGGGCCCAAATCGGCGTACTGGCGCACGAATTTGGCGGGCTTGCGATTGCCAAGACCCAGCAGGTCGTGAAAGACCAGCACCTGACCGTCGGTGTCGGGGCCGGCCCCGATGCCAATCGTCGGGATCTCCAGGAACTCCGTTAACTGCGTACCGACCAGGCTCGGCACACCCTCAATCACGAGGGCGAAAACACCCTCGTCCTGGAGGGCCTTCGCGTCGAGGATCAGCGCGTCGGCCGCCTCGCGCGTTTTGGCCTGTACCTTGAAGCCGCCAAAGGCCATAACGCTCTGGGGCGTGAGCCCGAGGTGGCCCATGACCGGGATCTCGGCGTCCAGAATCGCGCGCACGACGGCCCGCCGGACCCGACCCCCCTCGAGCTTGACGCTGTTCGCGCCCGCACGAATCAAGGCGGCCGCGTTCTTCACGCTCTCGTCGACGCCGGCGTGATAACTCATCCACGGCATGTCACCAACAACGTGCGCCTCCGGACGGGCGGCCGCGACAGCTCGTACGTGGTGACACATCGCCTCAAGTGAAACGTGCAGGGTGTCGTCGTGCCCTAAGACCACGTTGGCCACCGAATCGCCCACCAAGATCAGATCGACGCCGGCCGCGGCGGCGTAGCGCGCGCCCGGCTCGTCGTAGGCCGTCACCATGACCAGCGGTGCCGCACCGTGGCGCCGCTTACGGGCACGTATCTGTGGAGCGCTGAGGATCATTGGGAAACGTTCTTGGCCGACACCGTGGCCCGGCGTCGGCGCCCACCGGCCGCCCACTTACGTGCCAAGTGGTGGAAGTGGCAGCCCGTGCAGACTTCAACGGCGTAACACTGGACCGGTTCTTCGCGGCGCTCGAGTTTGGCGAGTTCCGCGCGCGTCGTGGGACACGTCCCTCCGGCGGGCAGTCGTGCGCCGAAGACGTAGGTCACCTCCACCAGATCTTGCGCGTCGCAGACGGGACAGTGTTCACCGGCGGCGCGTCCCAGATTGTTCGCCGCGCGCAGCAGTTCGGGGTGCGCGTCGCAGATGTCTTCGCGACGAATCTCACCCTTGGCCAGTTTGGCGAGCAGGGCGCGACGGACGAGACCGAACTCAACGACCGCACCGTCGGCTGACGTGGACGCAAACCGTCTTTCCATTACGGGTGAGACTACAGGCCCACCGTCACGCGTAGGGTTAGGGACCGTCACGCTCGATATATCGAAGTGATATGATTTCTGACGTGTTAGATATTGCCATCTTGGGGCTGCTCATGGAGCGCGATCACCACGGCTACGAAATCCGTACCCAGCTGCGTGATCGTCTCGGTCTCTGGGCCAACGTCTCCTTTGGTTCGATCTACCCGGCGTTAGCTCGATTCGAACGCCGCGGCCTCGTCGAGGCGGTCGCCCCGAGCGCGCCGCGCGTCACGTCACTATCCACCGGTTCACTCTCCGGTGAACGCGCGTCACTGCGCTCGCTTCGTGCCACGAGTGGCCTCGGACGACGGGGTCGCAAGGTTTACCGCATTACCGAACTCGGTCGCGACGAGTTCCGTTCGCTCCTCGCCGACCCCGCGACGATGGACGACGGGAAAAACTTCTCCCTCCGCGTGGCGCTCGCCAAACACCTCACGCCGACCGTTCGCGTACGGCTCCTCGAGCGCCGACGCGCCGACCTGCTCGAACGACTCGCCGAAGTGCGTGCCGGTGCGCGCAACGACGAACTCGACACCTACGCGCGCGGCGTCATGGAACACGCGGCGCGCGGCGTCGAACTTGATCTCGAGTGGATAGACAACCTGCTGTCCACCGAACGTAACAACCAACAGACCTTCGCCCACGAGGCGAAGTAAACGAAAGGAGAGCCATGGAGAAGATTCGCGTGGCCATTGCGGGCGTTGGAAACTGCGCCAGTTCGCTCATCCAGGGCGTCACCTACTACAAGGACGCTAAGGACGGCGACAACGTTCCCGGCCTCATGCACGTGACCCTCGGTGGGTATCACGTCAGCGATCTCGAGTTCGTGGCGGCCTTCGACGTTGACGCCACCAAGGTGGGTAACGACCTGGGTAAGGCGATTGACGGTGGCCAGAACAACACCATCAAATTTGCCGACGTCCCGTCGCTCGGCGTCACCGTCCTGCGTGGTCCCACGATGGACGGTCTCAACAAGTACTACCGCGAGTCCATTGACGAGTCGCCGGCCGAACCGGTCGACGTCACGCAGGCGCTGCGTGACGCACGCGCGCAGGTCCTCGTGTCCTATCTTCCCGTCGGCTCCGAAGAGGCCCAACGCTTCTACGCGCAAGCTGCGATTGACGCCGGGGTCGCCTTTGTCAACGCCATTCCGGTCTTCATCGCGTCGGACCCGGTCTGGGCGAAGAAGTTTGCCGACGCCAAAGTGCCGATCATTGGTGACGACATCAAGAGCCAAGTGGGTGCCACCATCGTGCACCGGGTGCTGTCGCGACTCTTCGAAGACCGCGGCTTGACCCTGGATCACACGTATCAGCTCAACGTCGGGGGCAACATGGACTTCAAGAACATGTTGGACCGTGAACGTCTGGAGTCGAAGAAGATCTCCAAGACCCAGGCTGTCACCTCGCAGTTGGAGCTCTCCAAGATGGCGCCGGGCGACGTTCACATCGGCCCGAGCGACCACGTGCCGTGGTTGCAGGACCGCAAGTGGGCCTACATCCGCATGGAGGGGCGCAACTTCGGTGACGTGCCACTCAACGTCGAGCTCAAGCTCGAAGTCTGGGACTCCCCGAACTCCGCTGGCGTCATCATCGACGCGGTGCGCTGCGCGAAGGTGGCGCTCGACCGCGGTATCGGTGGACCCATCATTGGACCGTCGGCGTACTTCATGAAGTCACCGCCCATTCAGTTCCACGACGACGTGGCCCACAAAATGGTCGAGTCCTTCGCCAACGACGGGGCCGACAACCCCGTGTGGCCGTAGTCAGGTACGAACGAACGACCCCCGCCTTCGGGCGGGGGTCGTTTTTCGTTACTGGGCCGCCCACCACGCGCGAAGGCGGGCCTCGGCCTCCTCGGTGGTGATCTCGCCCTCGTCGAGTCGAATCTCCATCAAAAAGTCGAGCGCGCGACCCACGGCCGGTCCCGGCGCCAGGTCGAGTAGCGCCATCACCGCCACGCCGTCGAGCGCGGGTCGCAGCCGCGAGAGGTCCTCGTGAGCCCGAACCTCTTCGATACGAATTTCGAGTTCGTCCATACGCTTCGCGAGCGTCGCCGCCTTACGCGCGTTACGCGTCGTGCAGTCACAGCGCGTCAGTTCGTTGAGCTCCGCCAGGAGGTGTCCCGCGTCGCGCACGTAGCGGCGAACGGCCTTATCGCTCCACCCCATCTTGTAGGTGTGAAATCGCAGATGTAGTTCGACCAAGGTCGACACGTCGTCGATCATGGTCTGGGAGTACTTCAACGCGCTCATGCGTTTGCGGGTCATTTTGGCGCCCACCACTTCGTGGAACCGAAACGTGACGCCTTCTTCGCTGAAGGCCCGGGTGTTGGGTTTGCCGACGTCGTGAAAGAGCGCGGCGAGTCGCAAAACCAACGAGGGACTGGTCTTATCGACCACGGCCCACGTGTGCTTTAAGACGTCCTTGTGCTGGTGAATTGGATCTTGCTCGAGTTGCAGTTTCGGAAGCTCCGGTAAGACGACGTCCGCCAGTCCGGTGCGGACCAAAAAGTCGAGTCCAATGGAAGGCTGCTTGGTCACCATCAGTAAATCGATTTCGCCCCGGACGCGTTCGGCCGAGACCTTCGCGAGTTGGGGCGCCATTGCCGTCGCGGCGCGCTCGAGCACTGGATCGATCGTCAGATCAAAGCGCGCGGCGAAGCGCGCCGCGCGCAACATGCGCAGTGGGTCGTCGCGAAAGAGTATTTCGGGATCAATGGGCGTACGCAACAGTCGTTCGTGTAAGTCGGCGAAGCCGCCGAAGAAGTCGAAGAGGGTCTGAACACCGGGCGTCTCGAGCGCGAGTGCGACCACGTCAAGCGCGAGCGCGTTCATCGTGAAGTCACGTCGCGAGAGATCGGCTTCCAGCGAGTCACCCCAGACCACGGCCGGCTTGCGCGAATGGTCGACGTACGCCTCGGAACGAAACGTCGTGATCTCTACCTTGAGGCCGTTCGCGCGCAACGTGCCGCCCAACGTCCCAAAGGCGCGGCCCTGTTCCCACGTCGCGCTGCACAGGGGACTCAGCAGCCTGGCGACGTCGTCGGGGCGCGCGTCCGTCGTGAAGTCGATCTCTCGTTCGCCGGGGGAACGTACGCCGAGCAGCGCGTCGCGTACCGCGCCACCCACCGCGTACAGCTGGAATCCGGCACCGTGAAACGCGAGGGCCACGTCACGTGACAGCGTCGCGAGTTCACTAAGGCGGTCGGGGACGGATTCGAGGGAAGTCACTGCGAAAGAAGGGTAGTGGGCGCCCGGAGCGCAAGTCGTACGACAGTAGCCTGTGAGTGCATGTTCCACCGCATTTCGACCTGGTGGCGGGCGCTCGTCGTTGCAGTTCTCAGCCTCGCGACACTGACGTGGCCCACCTCAGTGCCGGCCGCGGGTTTCGCCAACTTTCGCGTCGTCCATCAAAGTGCCGTGACCACCTTGCCGCGGCAAGGAATCGGCACGTTGAGCGTCACGCTGCGCCTCATCAATACCTCATCGACGGCGAATGAACTCTCGGTAACGCTGTACCCGGCCCTCGTCGAACGCGCCTCGCTCGAGGCCGTCGTGCACGGTGACGGGGTGGCGAGCGCCCCACTGGACACGTCGACGGTCCCACTCGGTTGCGTGACCAAGTCGGTCACGACCTTTGCCATCACCGTCTACACCCGTCATCGGGTGGCGCCCTTGGGGCCGTGCGCGTCAACGCGACCACTCCTGCATCTTTCGTGCGCCGCGTCCGGGTGCGACGGTGTCTATCCCTTGCGATTTCGCGTACGCCTCAACGGCGCGTGGCGCACGGAGTGGACGCTGTTCGCCGTCGAACGTTCACCGGTGGTGCGCCCGCTCCACGTGGCGCTCGTCGCGACGATCAAACCGCGACTCGTCAACCATCCCGCTCAGGCCACGGCGGTGCTGCGAACGCTGGCGCGCGACAAGAGCGCGCCCCTCGCGCTCGCCCTCGACTACCGACTCCTCAACAACGTGGCCGCGACGCTCCCGTCGAATCCCTTTCGTCAAGCGCTGTACGCCGCGCTCGCCAGTCCCGAGCATCTCGCGCTGAACGCGCCCCCATCCACGGTTGACTTCTCGGGACTGCTCGCGAACGGCTTCACGACCCAGGTCAAAGAGCAGCTCAACTTGACCGATAGCCTGCTCCAATCCCTGACCGGTCGTTACGGCGCGGGTCCGCTCTACCTGAGCGGTAGCGTCACGACGTCGGACGTCCGAGCGCTGGCCCACGCGGGCGTCACTGCTCTCGTTATACCCGAGTCGACACTCGCCTCGCCCCCCTCGCAGAGCCTGAACTGGGGAGCGCCCTTTCGACTGCCCGGCGTCGCCACAATCGCTGCGCTGGCCAGTGACGGGCCTCTCTCCGCGCTCTGTGCGAACGCCGCCATTGAACCGGGGCGTCGCGCCGCATTGGCGCTCGCGACGTTGGCCTTCCTACACTTCGAGGCCCCCAACGCGCCCGACGCCCGAACCGTAATCGTGACCCTGCCCGTGGGCGCGACGTCGGCGTCATTCGTTCGCGACTTTCTCCAGGGTTTCGCGGGCGACCCGTTCGCGCAGCTGTCATCGCTCCCGCCGCTCTTTAACACCTCGTTGATCGCGACGAACGGTTCACCGATCGTGCG
>JANWIR010000035.1 GCA_025449805.1 Acidimicrobiales bacterium
CCTGGTCCCCGTTAACGAGTCCGACGTAGGTAGGCGTAATTGCCCCTGGCGTCGAACCGTAGATTGACGACCCCGACGAGGCCGTGATCGTGAGCGGTACCGGCGTCACGTTGACGCTGCCGTTGACGTACGAGATGTTCAAGTAGTTGGACGTCGAGGACGGTCCCGAGCATGTCGTGGTGTAGCTGCCCACGGGCGAACCGGCACTGTAGCCACTCACCGAACAGGTCACGCCCACAATCGACGTGTCCGCACCCAGCAAGCCCGAGTACGTCGCGCTCACCGTCGGCGCGCCGTCACCGTACGAAATTGCCGAGGGCGACGAGGCCGTGACGGTGACCGTGGCGGCCGAGGCGGCCACGGCAAGGCTGCCGTTCACGTACGTGATATTTGAATAGTCAGCCGTTGCGGCGGGGCCGGTGCACGTCGTTGCGTAACTGCCGGCCGGGGATCCGGCGTTGTAGCCACTCACCGAACAGGTCACGCCCACAATCGACGTGTCCGCACCCAGCAAGCCCGAGTACGTCGCGCTCACCGTCGGCGCACCATCACCGTACGAAATTGCCGAGGGTGATGAGGCCGTAACGGTGACTGGGGCGCTCGAGGGGCTCACGCTAAATGATTGGACGGTTCCGCTGTTCGGGCCGTAGTTCGTTCCCTGGGCAACGTGAGCGACGAGTGTGCAGGTGCCGGTGCCGACGAAGGTGACGGTCAGTCCCGTGGCGGCGCACACGTCGGGCGTCGTTGACGTCACTGAACGAGCTCCGTCGCCATTGGTCGCCAGCACGGCGGTGAAACCACCCTGGAACGTGGCTGAAGTTGGGAGATTCGTGATGGCGGGGGCGTCCGCGACGCACACCGACCCGACGCGCATCTGTGCGTCAAATGCCTCCGCGGGAGCGCCGCTCTTTACTTGAACGACGATCGTATTGGTCCCGGACTGCCAGTTGTGGTTGAGGACCGTCGATGCCTCGTTGCTCGTCTGGAAACCGACGTAGCTGTAGGGGTTCGAACTCGAAGTCTGGGGCAGACCCGTCGTCTGGGTGCTCTGCGCTACGCCGTTGACGAAGACTTCCGCAACTTCGTTGTCAGCGAGAAAACTCATGTTCAGGCTGAACGTCGAAGGGTTGACCGTAGGTGCCAGATTGAACTGGTACTGGTAGTACCAGTCACCGGTTGGGCTATAGGGACTGGCGATTGTCTGCTGAGAAATCCATTGCGCGTTTCCGTAGGGACTCGGCGAGTAGGCATTCGGCGCAAGATTGCCCACGTTCGCTGGTGCGAACGTTGCCCCCGACGGTGGCAGCGAGACGGCGTTGCCTGGGTTGGTGCCATTCGGTGAATTCAACGGACCGGCGACCGTCCAGTTCGCGTCATGAGAGTTATTCGCGAGGACGCCGCCCGTCGACGCGTTATAGCCAGTGTTGAAGATGTTGCCGTTGGTGGCGCAATTAACCGTTGGAATGGGAGGTGCGGGTGGCACCACCGTTCCGTTCAGCGTGATCGCTGCGTACTGGAGATTGTTACCCACAGGGCAGTTGTCCATTTGAGTGATAACCACACGGTTAACTTCGCCCGCGACCATATAGGTCGAGAGATCGGCGGTGGCCCCCGTACCGCCCGTGAGGGCAATGTAACTACCAGGAACAATCAAGCCATTTACATTGCGAGAGTTGTAAATCGACACTCGCGCCCCGTCATCGGCGCCACTGAGGGACACATTGAATTGATTGATGGTGGTCCCGGCGGGAATACTCACCAGGCTTTGGAAAAAGGTGAAGTCGGCCGATTGGCCACAGGACCCAGACGGCAGGCGTGATCCGTTGGGTTGCACCATGTTGATGGTGTCGGCGTTCGGACACAGGTTGTTCCCCGTCCCACAGTTCGCCCAACCCGAATCGCTCACACCCGGCACGCCCGGCGATGGGATGTAATTGTAAAACGCCGGGTTGCCGAGCGAAGCAGACGGAAGATTCAAGACCGGGGAATAAGGCCGGATCTCTTGCCAACCAGTCCTACCGAGCGTGGTGGGGGACGAATCGGACGCCTGTGCGGCGGTGCCAAATGACATTGCCGTTCCGCTGAACGTTAACGCGAGAACGAGAGTACTGGCGAACCAACCGCGCCTGAAGAACGAAGCTTTCATTGAGTTGCACCGAAGCCTTTCTGGACCTTTTTCTAGTGACAGAAAGAACCGCTCCAAGACGGGCGTCGGTGATTTATGTCAGCGCTGGTTCTAACACAAATTGACTACCTCGCTATATTTTCCATCTAAAATTTCTTCACTTGGTCGCGCACTCAACCCACTTTGAAATCGCAGGTCAGGTTTGGTCCACGACACCGAACCCGGCCGTCGCTGCTCCACAATTCGATCGATACGTCCGAAGAACGGTTGGCACGCTCCTAGTCAATTTGCATCAGCTAGTGAGGTCGCGCGGTGAGCGGTGCTCGAAAATGTTCGGCGCTCTGGGCGGGGAGATAAGCCAGTACTGGCGATCATTCGATGCCGTCGAAGCTGACGCCAACGACCCCGCCGCCAAAGATGCGCCCGTCTAGCGAGCGTGGAACCGAATAGCCGAAGGAGTACGACCGTCCGTCAGCGCCTCGACGCGTAACTGCGTCCCATTGGAAGGTGGGGCCACCGCGAGCACGGCCGCTGCCTTTACCGGCCCTCGCAGGAACTGGTCACCCGTAGCGCCGAACGCGTCCGTCTTGTCGTCGTGGTCAAGCATCATTGAGGCCACAACGAAGAGGGTACGTTCTTGAGCGCGATCACGTTCTATCCCAACCACGGTGATGCGAGTCGGGCCAAACCCCGAGAAGACGAGATTTCAGGGCTAAGCGTTGCACGTTGGTGCGGCTGGAGGGATTCGAACCCCCGACCCTCGGTTCCGTAGACCGATGCTCTAATCCGCTGAGCTACAGCCGCGTTGATACTGAGGAACCAGTCTAGCCCAGCCTCCGCGAAGGTCGCCGAGGCTGCCCTACCATCGGGTTCGTGACCACTTCGCCCCTCGACAGCCTGCCCCAACTCCTCGACGAGGTGCACGATGACATGGTTGATCGACGCCACGATCTGCACGCGTACCCCGAACTCGCGTTCCAGGAGGTTCGCACCACCACGGTCATCGTCGAGCGCCTGCGCGAACTCGGATGGGAACTTTTCGCGACGCCCACGCCCACCGGGGCAATCGCCAAACTCCGCGGGGCCCGTCCCGGCCACCGCGTCTTACTGCGCGCCGACATTGACGCGCTGCCCGTTCATGAGGAGCGCGAACTGCCCTACCGGTCTCGTCACGAGGGCGTGATGCACGCCTGCGGTCACGACGTGCACACCGCGGCCCTACTCGGCGTGGCCGATCTCCTGGCGCGTCGCCAGAGCGAACTCCCCGGCGAGTACACACTCGTCTTCCAACCGGCCGAAGAAGGCCTGGGCGGGGCGCGCGCCATGATCGAGGGCGGATTCTTCGACGCGCACCCCGTGGACTTCGGCCTCGGTGTGCACGTGACCTCACTCGCGCCGGTGGGCGTCGTCGCCACGCGACCGGGCGTGATGATGAGTGAGGCGTGTTCGTTTCGCGTGGTACTGCGCGGACGTGGTGGACACGGCGCGATGGCCAGCACCGCGGGCAACGTCGTGCTCGCCGTGAGCGCCCTCGCGCCACGCCTGAGCGAAGTCGTTGACGATTTGACCTTTGAGGGCGCGAACTGCGCGTGCTCGGCCGGCGTGCTCGCGGCCGGGACCGCGAACAACGTCGTGCCGCGCGAAGCCACGCTCCAGGGCACCATTCGCACGTTCACGGCCGACCAGGTTGTCGAGACCCGGGCGCGCCTGACGCGCCTCCTGAACGAGGTCGCGGACCGCTTCGAGGTGCACTACGAGCTCAACGTCGACGCGATAACGCCCGTCGTGCACAACGACGCGGCCGTCACCGAGGTCGCGCGCGCCAGCGCGCGCCGTGTCGTTGGTTCCGACGGCGTTCTGCAGTTACCACCCGCCGCGCCGAGCGATGACGTCGCCGAGTTCTGGCAGCGCGTACCGGGCTGTTACCTCTTCGTCGGCGGCGCCAGTAGCGACGGCACGAGTGGCATGCACCACAGTCCCGACTTCTTCGTCGACGACGGCGCGCTGCGCGTCGCCGCGGGCGTACTCGCCCACGGCGCTCTCACCCTCGCCGGAGCCGGCGCGTGAACGCACCGCGCGTCTCGTCGAGCATTCTCGAGGCGATCGGTAATACCCCGCTCTTACACCTCGAAGGTCTCTGGTTGAAACTCGAGTACCTCAACCCCTCAGGGTCGATCAAGGCTCGTATGGCGCGCTACATCATCGAACGTGCCGAACGCGAAGGTCTCCTCAAACCCGGCGACACCATTGTCGAGGCGTCGAGCGGCAACACCGGTAACGCGATGAGCATGGTCGCGGCGGTGAAGGGCTATCGCATGATCGTGGTCACCCCCGAAGGGCTCAGCCCCGAACGCGCCGCGATCACGACCGCCTTCGGTGCCGAACTGCACCAGGTCGGCGACTTTCACGTGAACGAAGCTCTCGAGGTCGTCGCACAGTTCGCGTCACGCCCCGGACACTTCGCGCCGCGTCAGTTTGAGAACGAGTGGAACGTGGAAGAGAATCGCACCTGGCTTGGCGCGGAGATACTCGACCAGCTCGGCGACGCGCGCGTTCCCGACGCCTTCGTGATGGGCGTCGGTACGGGCGGCACCTTGATCGGCGTGGGCCAAGCCCTCCGCGCGGCGAATCCCGACGTACTGCTCGTCGCGCTCGAACCGGCCGAGTCGTGCACCATCCAGTGCGGCGACGTCAACCTGCACCAGATCGAGGGCATCGCCGACGGCTTCGTGCCGGCGCTCTACGCGCACCACCGCGACCTCGTGGACCGCGTCGTGGCGGTGCACAGCGACGACGCGATTGCCGAGATGCGCCACCTGGCCCAAGGACACGGGCTGCTCGTGGGACCGAGTTCGGGTGCCAACGTCGTCGCGGCCCGACGACTCCGTGAGGAGCTCGGACCCGAGGCCGTCGTGGTCACCGTTCTCTGCGACGAAGGCGAAAAGTACTTAAGCGAGTACTTCGGGCCACCCAACGTCGCGCCGCGCGCTTAAGCGTCGCGCAACGCGCCCGTGACGCGGGCGTAGTCCTCACCAAAGAGTCGTGCCGCGCCGTGAATCGGCGCCTCATTTCCGTCAATCACGACGCGCGCGCGTAGCCCCTCGAACAGCAGCGGCGTGACGCGCCGAGCGTTGCCACCGGCCAAGTGCACGACCGTGGCGTCGAACTCTTCGGCGAATCGGGTCACCACCGCCAGCACGGCCTCGTTCCAGCGAGCGTCGCCGGTCGCGCGACCGCGCTCCCCCACGCACTGGTCGTACGACTGTCCGTCACGAAAAATCTCCGCGCCGACGTCGCGCACCTTTTGGAGTCGTCCCTCACGACACAGCGCCAGACCGAGTCCCGTGCCCAGCGTTAAGACGACCTCAACGGACTCGTCACCGCAACAGCCCAGGGCCGCCATCGTCGCGTCGTTCACGACGCGTACGTCGCGCGTCGTTGCCGCGCGCAACTGGTCCTGCAGAGCGAAGCCGCGCCACTGCGCCTCGATCACGGGGTCGACGTCGGTCGTCACGCCCCCGGGGCGCGAGAGATTGCCGGGGCGCACCACGAAGCCGTCGCGGAACTCACCGGGAAATCCCACGCCGACGCGTCGACAGCCGCTCTTAATGATCCGCTCCACGAGGAACTCCACCAGACGCTCCGGGGTGCACGGGTAGGGCGTGGGACGTCGGCGCACGCCTCGCAAAAGTTCGCCCTCTTCGTTGACGTGACAGAACTTGATGTTCGTCGCCCCGACGTCAATCGCGAAGATCTGCTCTTGGAGGGGCGAGGGCGTCAGGGCCATGGGCGAATCGTAGTTTTGCCGCGGTGGTGCCCCGATCGCGTAACGCGCGCACGCGCCACCACGGGCGCAACCGGATCCGGTAGGGCGCGCGCCGACCACTGATCACGAAGGCCGTACGCCCGGGCGTTCGGCGCAGCGACCGCGGCGGCTGACCTTCGGGGGCGCTCACCAACTCAGGCAGGTACGTCCCGACGGTGGGATCGGCCAAACCGGCAAGGACGAGTCGCGTCGCGTGGTTGTTGACGATGGACGACGCCCGCTCGCCCCAGCGCGCCCGCAGTTGGGCGAAGTCCTGCACCACGGTCACCAGCGTCACCTCCAGCCCGCGCACGGTGGCGGCGAGTTGGTCGAGCTCGTCTAATGAGGCGACCGTCGCCGCTTCGTCTAAGACGAACAAGACTTCACGCGCGCGTCGTTGATCGACCCGGCGTTGTTGCTCATCGAGCACGGCCCGCAACGCCCCGCGAAAGAGGGCTTCGTAGTGGCGCTGCTCGCCTTGAGGCGCGCAGAGATACAGCGTGTTGGCACCGTGCACGACGCCGCGAATGCTCGCCAGCGGCTGGGGGAAACGCCACGGGTAGAGCATTGTCTCGGCGGTCGTGAGCACGCTATCGAGCGTGCGCGGCTCGTACTCGAGAAAGCCCCGCAGAATTGCGCCCGCGTCGTCGTCACCGTCGGCCCACGCGTCAATTCGACGGCGCTCGACCACGCGCGCGACCGCAAAGATGTCCTCGCCGCGCGACGCCGCCACGACCATGAGGGCCGCGACGAGCTTGGTCGCCAACGCGTTCCAAAACTCCCCCTCGCTCCGATCACCCGACGACAGCGTGAGGTCGCGCGCGACGCGCGACGCGTGTCGCAACGAGCGCAGGCCCTCCATTGGGTTAAACGTCAGACCCGCCTCCTCACCGGGTTCGAGCACCGTCACCGCGCCGAGCGCTTCGCGCCATGGTCGAGTACTCACCACGACGTCGCGCTTGACGCTGGTGACGACCAGCGCGTCGTGCCAATTGAGAATCGCCGGAACGACGAGCGACGAGGTCTTCCCCGACTGCGTCGGCCCTACGACCAAGAGCGAGCTGTCGCGCTCGAGATAGGTGGTGGGTCCGAGGGCGACCGGTCCAACGAAGCGAACCCCGAGCGGTGGGCGCACGTTCACGTGAGACGCATGACGTCGTCGGTATCGATCAGTTCGCGGTCGCCCGCGTCGGGCGTCACGCGAACGATCGATCGGTGCGGGCCGTAGCGCACGAGGGCGCCACCGCGCGGCAACGTCCGCAGGTAGCGCGTCTCGAGAGCAGTGAGTTCGAGGACGTCAGCGATCTCACGCGCCTCGTCGGGCGGTTGGCGAAACAGCCACGCCGTTTCGGTCTCGCGCAGTAGTCCGCGGGCTCGTTCAAGTTGAGCCGTACCCGCGTTCGCTACCGACGCGACGTCACTGAATCGGTGCAGGACGAGTACGTGCGCCACGCCCCGGGCGCGCGCGAGCTTCCACGAGCCGCGCAGCCACTCAAGGGCCGACGCGTCACCGAGCAACGACCACGCCTCGTCGAGGACCAGGTAGCCCAGGCGCTCACCGTCGCCGAGCACCCGGCGCGCCGCGGCCACTACGGCCAAGATCGAAAGGGGTAACGCGCTACTCGCCCACTGCGCCGAGAGATCGACCACCACGAAATCGCCCTCCAAGGTCAGTGGCTCACCCTCCCCGTCGAAGAGGCCCCGGAGGTCACCCTCCACCAGCCGGTGCAGTCCGAGCGCCACCCGTCGCGCCGGTGACGGCGTAGGGTCCGCCACATGCGCCGCGAGCGTCCCCAGCGCGTGACGCAGCACGCGTCGGGGTCGGGCCATCGTGACCGCACGCCACACCTCGTCAATCACGAAGTGCTCCTCGACGCCGAGGGATTCACCGAGCGCACTCGCCAGTAGCGACCGGAGCAGACCCGAACCCTCCTGGTCGACGTCGCCGAAGGGATCGCACCACCCGTCACGACCCAGTACGACCGGCGCGCACCCGTGGTGACTGGCCAGGGGGCCGTACTCGCCCTTGGGGTCGAGCACCACCACGCGCCGGCCGCGGGCCAGCGCGCGCCGCAGTTGCATCTTCACGACGGTGCTCTTGCCCGCGCCAATCGCGCCCGCCACCACCACGTTGGGGTTGGTCAGCAGTCCCGCCCGGTAGGCGTCAAAGACGTCGAACACGAAGTGCCCGCCGAACTGGGCCTCGCCGAGTGGTGCGCCCGCCAACCCCGTGCCGGCGTCGTGCGCGGGCAGGCCCATTTCCAAGAGGTCCTCGGAGGTTGCCCAGTGGGTCCAGGCGCGCGCTACCACGACGGACCGCCCGGCAGTTGCGCACTCCACCACGCGAATTGCCGGCCCCACCCTCGCTCGAGTCGCAGTCCCGCGTCGTTCGCGCTGTCGACCAGTGCGCGCTCGCGTTCGCGCAACGCGCCCAGTGAGTCGGCGTGACACGTCACGTAGAGCGCCACACGGATCAGGGCTCGACCCTGCGCGACGAGCGCTTCGCGACGCGTCACACGCTGGTGGCGTCGCGCCGTGCGCGCACTGCGACGAAAGCCCGCGGCCGTCGCGGCCGCGACGTCGCTGTCGAATTGGTGCGCGGCGCGCGCGCTCAGCCGACGCGCGCGCGTGGCGCTCAACACCTCGACGTGCAGCGACCACGTCACTGCGGGCGCGCGACGTTGCCACGCTTCGAGCAGTGGCTGATCGACCCGCGCGGCGCCAAAGTCAAAAACGCGAAACGTTCGCGTCACGCCACTTGCGCCGCGAAGATACGTCCAGCGTTCGAGGCGCGTGCCCGTCGCGAGCACCGCCGGTGGCGTCGCCACGTCGCGCCACCCCACGGGCGCGCTGACGCCCGGGGTCAACGCCAGCAGCGTGCGCGGCCGGGCATCCTCGTGCACCACGTGCAGCGAAAAGTGTGTCGTGGTGTCGCGTTGGGCCAAGGCGTCGGCGAGTTCACGAAGCGCCTCGCCAACGCGCTCACGCTCCGCGTTGAGGTCGAGCCGCCCTCGGTGGTCGAGTTCGTAGCAGTGGATCGCCGTCGTCCCGCCGGCCACGATTACGGCCTCCCCGTCAACGTCGAGCACTCGGGCGTGGTGGAATCGTTCACGCGCGCCAAATTGGAGAGCGACCCCGGCGAGTTCGCCCACGGTGTCGGCCACCCCCCAAGGGAGGGCCGTCACCGCAACGAACACGGCGCTCGAAACCCACCACCCCGTTCGCAACGCACCGGTCAGGCCCGCCACCACCAGGAGCGCACTGACGAAGATCGCCAGTGCCTGGTGGGGGCGAACCCCCATCCACCGCAGGCGCGCGTCGCTCTCGCCGAGACGCGTCGGTTCACTCGTCAAAGTGCCACCCAATCACGGGACCCATCTCGTCACGCGACACGTGACGCCGTCCACCGACCGAGCGCGGTTTGCCGATCGGCGGGTCGACCGGATCACCGTCGTACTCGGGCACCGTCGCCTCGGGGGAACTGGGCCACATCTCGAGACCCAAGTCCGGTCCGCGCGTCGGCGGCGCTGGGGGGCCGACGTCAGGTCGGAGGTACTCGACCGCGCTCGCGTACGGGGAGGCACCCATCATCGCGCCGGCGCGCGTGGCGCGACCGCGCAGTCCCTCGACCGCGTGCAACGCCGAGTGTTCCACGATCGGCACGACGCGCAAGATCACGAACGGCGACGCCGCCGCGAGCACCAAGGTAACCAGACCAATCACGACGCCGGTCGCGCCACCGCCTTGCACCTCAGCGAGGCCGAGCACCAGCGTCAAGATGATGATCAACTTCGACGCCGCCACGGCGACGAAGGTCTCCAGCAGCCGCCAGCCGATTCGCCGGAGCGACGCGAACGTCGCGAGGGGCACCACGAGCGGGGCAGTCACGAGTAACAAGGCGAGCAACACGTCACGCACGATGAGTTCGCACCACAACAGCCACGTCCCAATCGCCAAACCACTGGCAATCACGAAGAGGCCAAAGCCCGGCACGTTCGCCGTCAGGTTGGTCACGCCCATCACGAGCTGATGTTCCGACGCGACCACGCCACTGGCCGAGGTCGAACTGATCTGGTTGACCGCCTCGAGCACGATCAGCGCGAGGGGCCGCGCGAGAACCACGCCCGCCACGCAGGCCGGCAGCACGCCAAAGTACTCACGCCACAGTCGCGCCGGCTCAGCGAGACGGAGGGCGTGGATGGTCGACACCATCAATCCCACCGCGAGCAGCGCCGGGGACACGACCTCGAGCGCCGCGTAGGGACCGGCCGTGGCCCGAAGGACGAGTCGCGGATCACTGAGCGACGTCAAGATCCGACCACTCGCGCTGAAGAGCCACTGCACGCTCGCGAGTATCCAACTCGTCCACGCGTTAAAGAAGTCGGCGAAGGTCGCCTTCGCCAGGGAGCCGGCCACGCACCCCACCGGCGCTAAGAAGCAGGCCAAATGGTTCATTAGTGGACCGCCAGACCCTTCGTGAAGAAGAAGTTGATGAGGTGCGGGGCGGCGCCGATCAAGATCGCGGCGCCGAGCGAGGTCAACACCGCTCGGCGGCCCTGGGCGGACTGGTGCATGTTTTGGGTGTGACTACCGAGTGCCCACAGACCCGCGCCGAGCACCAGCGCGATACAGGCACCCACCAGCGCCCAGCCCGCGATGCCGTTCGCGAGCTCTTGCAGCACCGCACTACCGGGCAGATTCGTGGTGGTGGGACTATTGGGCAGATCAACGAGTAACACGGGAACCCACTTTCTTTGAGGGGCTCACAACGGTCGCTGGCGCGCGGGCGTGAAGTGCGTCTGCGAGAATGGAGCCGTGCTCCTGGTCCTCGGTAAAAACTTCGCGTCTCACTGGCCACCGACGCTGATCTACGCCGCGGGTGCGGGGGTGTTACTCGTGGGCGGCCTCTTGGGCATGTTGTTCTATCGCCACCGCGGCCACCGCGCGATCGCCCAGCGCCTCACCGCGCTCGGATCGCGCTTGGGGGTCGATCCGCACGACGACCGCGGCAAGGTCGAGTCCGCGTTGAACTACCTCGAAGAGGTCACGAGTGCCGCCACCACCGCGGTCAGTGAGTCCAGCGCCGAGTCGGTACGACTCCGCCGCTCCCTCGATTCGCTACCGCTCGGTCTGGTGCTCTGCGACGAAAGTGGCGCCGTTTTGTTCCGCAATCACCAAGCCGAGCAGCTCATGGCGAGCCGCTACGGCGAAGCTATCGCCGCCCAGGCCGTGACCGAAGTGCTCGCCGAGAGCTGGCACCAAGGCGTCGCCGAGCGCACGATTGACATCTACGGCCCGCCGCGGCGCACGTTGACCATTCGCGCAACCGTCATTGACGACGGTCGTCGCTCACTGGGCGTGCTCGCGGTGATCGAGGACGTCTCGGAACGCCGTCGCCTCGAGGACATCCGCCGCGACTTCATCGCGAACGTTTCGCACGAGCTCAAGACACCCATGGGCGCCCTCGGCCTCTTGGCCGAGACCCTGCAGTTTGAACGCGACCCCACGGTGGCCCAGCGGTTGGCCGAGCGCATTAACTCCGAAGCCTTTCGCGTGAATCGCATCATCGAAGACCTCCTGGACCTTTCGCGCATCGAGAGCCAGGGCTCACCGAGCCGCGAACCAGTTTCGGTAGTGCTCATCGTCGCCGACGCCATCGAGCGCATCCGCACCGCCGCCGAGCAACACGGCATCAAGGTCCACTTTGAGGAACCGCCGGACAATCCCGTGGTCTTTGGCGATCGACGCCAACTGACCTCGGCCATCCACGCGCTGCTCGAAAACGCGGTCGTCTACTCCCCGCGCGACGGGGTCGTCGATCTCGAGATCACGCGCGTCGACGCGAGCACGACCGACGAGGGTGACGTGATCGGACCCTGGGTCCACGTCAGCATTCGCGACCGCGGGGTCGGTATCCCCGCGAAGGACTTAGAGCGAATCTTCGAACGCTTCTACCGCGTTGATCCCGGTCGCGCGCGCGAAACCGGGGGCACCGGCCTCGGGCTCTCCATCGTGCGCCACGTGGCACAAAATCACGGGGGGTCGGTGATCGTTGACTCGCGCGAGGGTGAAGGCTCCACCTTCACCTTGGAACTCCCGGCGAACCAGTTGTGAGTAAGTCCAAGTCGCACGAACGCCGCACTCGCGTGCTGGTGGTCGAGGACGAGGAGTCCTTCATTGAAGCTTTGACGATTGGTCTCGACCGCGAAGGGTTTGACGCCACGATCGCGCGCGACGGACAAGAGGCCCTGGCCACCTTTGAGGAAGGTCGCTTCGACGTGATCTTGCTCGACTTGATGTTGCCCAAGCTCTCGGGTCTTGACGTGTGTCGCTCCATTCGCGAATCGAGTGACGTGCCGATCATCATCGTCAGCGCCAAGGGTGAAGAGGTCGATATGGTGCTCATGCTCGAAGTCGGGGCCGATGACTACGTGACGAAGCCTTACCGCCTTCGCGAACTCGTCGCGCGCATCCGCGCGGTGTTGCGTCGACGCGAAGCGCCCACCGTCTACGAAGAGAGTGACGTGCTGGCCTTTGGTGCGCTACGCATGGAGCTCGACGCGCGACGCTGCTTCGTGAACGACGAAGAGATCAAGTTGCGCAAAAAGGAGTTCGCGCTGCTGCGTCTCTTGCTCGAGAATCCCGGCCGGGTCCTCACGCGTGACGTGTTGATCGATCGCGTCTGGGGCAGTGACTACGTCGGCGACACCAAGACGCTCGACGTGCACATCAAACGCCTGCGCTCGCTCATTGAAGAGGACCCGAAGAACCCCGAGCTCATCTCCACCGTGCGTGGGGTCGGCTACCGCTTCGAGATCACGAAGCCTTCGCCGTAAGGCGGGTGCGACCCCCGAGATACGGGCTCAGCACCTCGGGCAGTTGTACCGATCCGTCCGGCTGGCGATACGTCTCGACGAGCGCCGCCCAGATGCGCGCCCAGGCGAGCGCCGAGCCATTCACCGTGTGCACCAGGGCCGTTGTGCCGTCGCTACGGCGATAGCGCACGTTGGCCCGGCGTGCTTGGTAGTCCCGGAACCACGACACCGACGAGACCTCGAGCCAGCGATCGACACCCGGACTAAATACTTCGAGGTCGATGGTTCGCGCCGAGGACGACCCGAGGTCGCCCGTGCACAGGCGCAACAGTCGATAGGTCAGACCCAGTGAGCGCAGGAGGGCCTCGGCGCGCGCGAGGATGTCGGCGTGCGCCGCGTCGGCCTGCTCGGGGGTGCAGTAGGCGAACAGCTCGACCTTGTCAAACTCGTGCACGCGCAAAAGTCCGCGCGTGTCGCGCCCGGCGGCGCCGGCCTCACGACGAAAGCAGGCCGTCTGGGCGGTCAGGCGAATGGGCAGGCGCGCCTCGTCCAAGATTTCGCCCCGGTGCATCGAGGTGAGCGGTACTTCAGCCGTGGGAATCGCCCAGAGATCGTCGCGCGGAATCGCGTACATGTCGTCTTGGGACTTGGGCAGATGGCCGGTCGAGGTCATGGTCTCGGTGAGGGCGAAACTCGGCGGGCGAATCTCCTCGTAGTCCTCGAGGTGCGCGTCGAGCGCGAAGGCACCGAGTGCGCGCAGCAGTCGCGCCCCCGCCCCGCGGTACAGAGGGAACATTGATCCCGCGAGGCGCGCGCCCGCCTCGAGGTCCAAGATGCCCAGCTCTTTGCCGACGTCCCAGTGCGCCACGCGCTGGTGGGGGGCGTACTCGGGAAAGGGTTGTCCCTCGTCCTTACCGACCCACCATCGATCAATCTCGACGTTGTCGTTTTCGTCAAGACCCTCGGGCACGTCCGGGGCAGGCAGGTTGGGAATCAGTAACAGCGCCTCGCGTAGCGTCGCCGCTACTCGCTCCGTGGCCTCACGGGCCTGCCGCTCGTCGTCGCCGAGGGCGCGCGAACGCGCGCTCAGGCCGTCGGCCCGCGCGACGTCCTGGTCGCGCCGGGCCTCGCCCACTTGGCGCGAAAGATCCTTGATCTCGGCGCGCAAGCTCTCAGCCTCTTGCAGTAACCGACGATGCTCGACGTCGAGCACGATGATCTCGTCCAGCGTGGCGCTCGAGACACCCCGCCGCGCAAGGGCGGCCTTCACTTCGTCGGGTTCACGGCGCAGTTGGACCAGGTCAATCACGCTGCCAGCCTACCGAGGGGCGTTCGGGGGTTCGGGCGAAGCGTCTAGTTTGGCTACTCGTGAGCCACGCCCTCGACGTCGTCAATCTTCGGGTTCGTTTTGGCGCGCTGGACGCGGTCGACGACGTGACGCTGCACTGTGACTACGGCGAAGTCGTCGCACTCTTAGGTCCGAACGGGGCCGGCAAGACCACGTTGGTGGAGACGGTGCTCGGCTTTCGTTCGCCCACCTCGGGCACCGTGCGCGTGCACGGACTCGACCCCACGCGCGATCACCACGAGATGACCGTGCGCACCGGCGCTCTCTTACAACGCGGTGGTGTCTGGTTTCCCATGTCCCCACGTGACGTCCTTCGCCTCACCGCGTCGTACTACGACGCGCCGCGCTCACCCGATGAACTGCTGGAACTCTTAGCGCTGCGTCACTGTGCCAAGACCCCCTGGCGTCGGCTAAGCGGCGGCGAACAACAGCGCACCCTCCTCGCGTTGGCCCTCCTCGGAAGGCCGCGCGCGCTGCTTCTCGACGAACCAACCACGGCCGTTGACCCCGAAGGTCGCCAGGTCATTCGTGACATCATTCGCGCCGAGCGCGACCGCGGGTGCGCGCTGCTGCTGACGACGCACGAGTTGGTCGAGGCCGAACGCCTGTGCGACCGATTGGTCGTCATGCATCGCGGCAGCGTCCTCGCGCAAGGAACCCTCGACGAGCTCGCGGGCGCACCGGAGATGATCGTCGAACTTTCCGGCGAGGTCGACGCGACGGCCGTCGCGACGCTGTTGCACTGCCCCGTGACGCAGGAAAACCCGCGCACCGTGCGCTGTCAGGTCGCCTCGACGCCCGCTCGGCTCAGTGCGCTCAACGCGTTCTTAAGTGCGCGCGACGTGACGATTCTTTCCCTACGCACCCGTGCGTCGCTCGAGGAGCGCTACCTCGAGCTGGTCGCCGACGAGAAGACGAGGACGCGCTCGTGAAAACGTGGTGGGCGCAGACCCGCGCCGAGGTCTCGATGACCATTCGCCGGGGTGAGACGTTATTGCTCACGATCGGGATTCCGGTCGTGCTGCTGGTCTTCTTCACCCAGACCCACGTGGTGAGTGCGCCGGGGCGTCGCGTCGACTTCATCACGCCGGGAATCCTCGCACTCTGCGTCATGTCCACGGCCCTCGTCGCCCTGTCAATCGCGACGGGCTTCGAACGTAACTTTGGGGTGCTGCGGCGATTGCACGTCACCCCGCTCGGCCGCGCGCAGCTCATCGCCGCCAAGATCGCTGGTGTGCTCGTCACCGAAGTGCTGCAGATCGTCGTGCTGAGTGCGGTGGCCCTCGGGCTCGGCTGGCACCCCCGAGGCGCGACGATCGGCGCGCTCGCCGTCGCGGGCGCACTGCTCGTAGGTACCGCGGGCTGTGCCGGCATCGGCCTCGCCCTGGCTGGTCGGTTGCGCGCGGAAGTCAACCTCGCCGCGAGCAACGGCCTCTACCTCGTGTTGTTACTGCTTTCGGGCATCGTGGTGCCGCTCAGCTCACTACCCGAAGTCGTCCAACGTGTTGTGGTCGCGCTGCCCTCGGGCGCAATGGCCGAGGGACTGCGTCGAGTCCTCGAACACGGCAACCTGCCGAGCGCCGGAGACTGGCTCAGCTTGGGACTTTGGGCCGTCGTCGCGCCGGCGATCGCCGCGCGCACCTTTCGCTTCGATTAAGCGCCGAGACGCAGCAGTCCGGCCTTTAACTGCTGCACTGGAATCGCGCCAAAGTAGACCTGCTGCACCACGCCCTGGGCGTTGACGAACACCGTTTCGGGGATCTGACCAAAACCAAAGAGCCCGGCGGTAATCGAGAAATTGGGATCGGTAGCGACCGCGAAGTGCACACCCGACTTGCGCACGAAGTGCAACCCGGCGGCGTTCGCGTCGCTAACGTCCACACCCACCACGCGGACGTGGCCCGTGGGGTGCGCGTCGAGGTACGCGGCGACTTTCGGTAGTTCCTTCTGACAGGGCCCGCACCAACTTGCGAAGAAGATCACCACGCCCGGGTGGCCGCTGGCCCACGGCGCGTGCACCGTCGCACCGGTCAGTCCCGCCGTCGAAAAGGCCTTCACGTGTTTTCCCACCAGCGCACTCGGGGGCAACGCGCCCGAGGGCGCGTTGGCGTTGCGCGTGCTCGTCAGAAACGACACAGTGACGATGAGCACAATCGCCACCGTGGTCCCGATGCCCAGGGAGACGAACATCATCGGTGACGGGCGGCCCCGCGGCGGCTTAGTGGTATCGGACAAGGACGTCGACGGCCATCACGAGAAAGAGGGCTGACAGGTACGTAATGGAGTAGTGAAAGAGCCGCATCGCCTCGGCGACGTCGGCGACGCCACTGCGCGCGTGGCGGTAGAGCAACAGGGCGTAGAAGGTGAAGACACCACCGAGCACCATTGAACTGACGGCGTAGATCCAGCCCAGGTGGGCGGACGGCCCAATGAGGACCGTGAGTGCCCACATCAAGACGGAGTAAATCAAGATCTCGAGCGTGGTGCGCCGAAGCGACGCCACCACGGGCATCATCGGCACGTTGGCCGCCTGGTAATCGTCGCGGTAGCGCACGGCGAGGGCCCAAAAGTGCGGGGGCGTCCAGATGAAGATGACCAAGAACAACAGCACCGGCGTCCAGCCCAACGAATTGGTCACGGCCGACCAACCAATCAAGACCGGCACGGCACCCGCGGCGCCGCCGATCACGATGTTCTGTTTGGAGCGGCGCTTCAAGATCAAGGTGTAGATCACGACGTAGAAGGCGGTGGCCGACATCGCGAGCCAGGCCGAGAGTTGGTTCACCCAGATCGCGAGGACCGCGAACGCGACGATTTCGAGGGCGACCGCAAAGACGGTGGCCGCGCGTGGCGTCATGACGCCCGTGACCAGTGGACGTCGCTTCGTTCGCTCCATCACCGCGTCGATATCGCGGTCGATCACCATGTTGAACGCGTTGGCCCCGCCCGCGGCGAGCGTGCCACCAATCAAGGTCGCCACGACGAGCCAGAGGCCGGGAATACCCTTGGCGGCGACCACCATTGTTGGAATCGTCGTCACCAGCAACAGTTCGATTATTCGCGGCTTGGTCAGCGCGACGTAGCCCTTGAGGACGTCGCGCGTCGAGATTGAGGTTGGCGCCGTGATTGTCACTCGGGACAGTCTAGGAGTCGGTACAGTCTCTAGGCTAAGTGAGTGCCTCTCTCGAGTACCAGAAAAATAAGTGCGCCCACATTTCGCTGGTTCGCCTTCGCGTCGTTCCTCGCGATGATCGTCATTGTCCTGACCGGAGCGGCCGTTCGCCTCACCGGATCGGGTCTGGGGTGCCCCGACTGGCCCACCTGCTTTCAGCACCGTCTAAGTGGTTCGTGGAGCATTCACCCCCTCATTGAGTACTCCAACCGGGTCGTGACGATCGCCCTCGTGCTGGTCGCGATCGCGACGTTTCTGGCCTCGTTGGCGCGCGACGAACGTCGGCGCGATTTGACCTGGCTCTCCTTCTCGTTGATCTTGGGTGTCATCGGCGACGCGGTCTTGGGTGGCTTCGTCGTCTACTCCAAACTGAACCCGTGGCTGGTCTCGACGCACCTGATTCTTTCGCTCGCCATGGTGAGCATCGGCGCGACGCTCTATCACCATTCCAAGTACGTCTACGGCCCCGGTACGCGCGCCGACGTGCGCGACCCCTACTTCAAGTTGCTCGCGCGCCTGTTGTGGATTCCCTTTTTCGTACTGGTCGCGACGGGCACCGCGACCACCGGATCGGGTCCGCACGCCGGTTCATTCTCCGGCCAGCTGATCGCGCGCCGACTTCCCTTCGCGCTCTCGTCGGCCGCCTGGGTGCACTCGCTCGCCGCGGTGCTGTTCATCGGGCTCGTCACCGGTCTGCTCGCCGCCATTTGGCGCAGCGCGGCGCCCACCGCCCTCAAAACGGGCGTACGGCGACTGGTGTACATCGCCCTCATTCAGGCCGCCATTGGCGCGACCCAGTACCTCACGCACTTACCCGCCTGGTTAGTCGAGCTCCACGTCGCGGGCGCGGTCTCCTTGACGATCGGCGTCACCCAGTTCAATCTGCGCCAGTGCGCGCGCGACCGCGTGCCCGGTACGAAGCGCGAGCCCGTGGCGGCCTAGAAAGGGTCCTTAGTCCCTAGTGCGGGGCGATCACCGTCGGCCAGAATCGTCACAGACCCCAGGGAGGGATACGTGATGCACTGGTTCAACACCGTAGGCGCCTTGATAAACCTCGACCATCCGGGTCACTTCTTGCACTGGCACTTCATCGAGGTCAGCGTCGCCAACGCCGTGGTGATGATCGTGATGGTGGCGACCTTCGTCGTGGCGCTCCTCGCCCCCTTCCCCGGCCGCCGTAGCCGTAAGGAGAACCGATGACCACCGAGATCGATCGACAGTGGACGACGCGACTGCGCCGCCGCGCCGAGGGCAAGCTCCCCCCGGAAAAACTCCTCCCCGACACCCAACCCTCGTACGTGTCGTCGTGGATCTACGTCTTTGGCGTCACCACGATGGCCGCGCTCTGTATGGTCATCGCGACGGGTTGCGTGCTGGCGATCTTTGGCCCCCAGTGGTGGCACACGTCGAGCGTGGGGCACTTCGTCAACTCCCTGCACCTTTGGGCCGTGGAAATCTTCTTTTTCGCGATGGTCATTCACCTCTGGGGCAAGTTCTTCATGGCCTCGTGGCGCGGGGGCCGCACCCTCACCTGGATGACCGGCGTCGTGACCTTTCTCGCGTCAATTGCGGCGGGTTTCACCGGTTACGCCAGTCAGAGCAACTTCGACTCGCAGTGGATCACGACCCAAGCCAAGGACGGTATTAACGCCAGTGGGGCCGGCTCGTTTTTCAACGTGTTGAACCTGGGCCAAATGCTGATGTGGCACATCGTGCTCTTGCCGCTCGTCGCGGTACTGCTCACCGTGCTGCACGTACTCATGGTGCGCGTCAAGGGTGTCGTGCCGCCCTTCAGTGATGAAACGACGGAGGTGGCGCGATGACCAAGGCCTTTCGCCCCGACGTTGACGCGCCCGAATGGAAGGGCGGTTACGCCCCCTACGACATTCTCAAAGAAGGCACCATCGCCCTCGTGGTCGTGGCGTTACTGACAATTGCGCTCGCGTTGATTTTCAGTTCGCCCGACGAGCACGCCGTCACCATCAAATCGTGGTCCAACGCGACCCCGGTCGACTTTGCCCAGACGGCCTTGAGTGAACTCAACGGCACCTCGGGCACCGCACAGTACGGCGCGCCCTACAACACCGCGAGTGAGGGTCAAAAGCTTGGCCCACTCGCGCTGGCCAAGTGGGCGGGCGCGCGTATTCCCGTCAACACGGTGCGCGACTTCGTGATTGACCCCCTTAGGGCCCTCCCCGATCAGCCCCCCCTCACGCAGGGACTCGCGACGTGGCGTAGTGCCTCCGACGCCACGCGTACGAACTGGGTCGCCCACTACACCAAGGCCGCGAGTCAGATGACCTACGCCAACGGTCAGGTGGTCGTCTCGACCACCAACGCCGGTCCCGTGCCGCTCTTCATCAACGACCTGACGATGATGGCGCGCAGCGGCGCGCTCGACCAGGCGCTGGTCACCCAACACGGGTTCTACACGACCGATTACACGAAACCGTTGCTCTTTCTCTCCGACGGCTCGTACCTCAAGAACCTGGCGCAAAAGGATCATTTGCTCGGCACCCAGTGGGGCATGATGAACGAGACGGGCAGCTATCCCGGTCAGGCGTGGCTGTGGCTCTACACCTTTTGGTACCAGGTGACGCCCTTTTCCACCAGTGCCAACGCGGACGTGCAGGTCTGGGGACTCATGATGTTGCTCTCGGTGATCTTGCTCTTCGTGCCCTTTATTCCGGGCCTGCGATCCATTCCGCGCAAGTCCCGCGTGTACCGACTCATCTGGCGAGAGCACTACCGAAATCTCTAGTTACGTGGAGACGATGGGTCTCGAACCCACGACCTCAGGCTTGCAAAGCCCGCGCTCTACCAACTGAGCTACGTCCCCGAAAGAAGTACCAATCTACTCCCCACCTGGCGGCGGCGACGAACGGGCGCGGGCGCGATGACGACGACGCTCGGCGCGCAACAGTTCGCGCTCGACGTCGGCCCAGTGCAGCGGTGAGGACTCCAGGTCCACACCGCGCTGATCAGCGCGGGAGAAGATGACGAACGCGACGATCCACATCGGGAGGTACGCCCCCAATTTCGCCACGAATCCCGCTACCTGTTGATCGGCCAGCGGTGAGAGATGCACGAAGCGTTGCTGGAAGTGCAGCACCGGGTAGAGCGGGCGTGTCGCGAAGATCCAAACCAACGACAGGCTCGTCACGACGAGGGCCGCGATGAACACGTAGGCGGCTCGGGCGACCTCACTAAGTCGACGCGCGCCGGGCACCAGACCAAGCGCCGGGAGCCACAAAATCACGCCGAGCGCGACGACGCCCACGATGATGAGATCCCTCGCCCACAGCGATCGCGCACCCCAATCAACGACGGGCACCGACAGCGTCATCGTGCCCACGATCGTCACGAGCACGAGGGCCGGCACGGGACGCACCAGTCGTCGGGCGACCGCGTCCACCACGGCGGGCCGCGTTACCGCGACCCACGTTGCGGTCGGGGCGGCCAGCATCATGAGTGGCGCCACCACCAACATCAAGACGAGTCGCTGCAACGTGGCGACGCTGAGTGAGACGCTCGCCGCGAGGTCGCCGACCGGCCACAACGTGACCGCGGCGAAGGCGGCGACCGCCAGACTCCCGAGCCGTCGTTCGCGCGCCGTCGTCGAGACGCGCACGATACTCACGAGGCCCGCGACGATGGCGACGAGAGCAAGCACGTGCAGGTGAAAGGGAAGCGCCGCCACCCGGTCACGGTACCGGCGAGACGCCAGCTACGCCAACGACGCCTCGCGTCCCTGGCGCCACCGAGGTCCCACCCGCGTCACGATCATTAGGGCCAAAATCGAATCCATCACCATCACGCAGCCCGGGAACAGCACCCCGGCTGACGTGAAGGCGCGCAACGTCAACAACGTGATCAGGCAGTTGAGTGCTCCGAGTGCGAAGACGCGCGGCGACTCAGACTCCGGCGCGACCCAGGATTTTCGTAGCGTCGGTAACGCCGCAATCTGATCAGCGGCGACAAAAGTGAGCAGCGCCAGCGTCGCTTGATGCACGAAGAACCACGCGACGAGTCCGAGCAGCGAGACCACCCCGCAAGCGACGTCAAAGGGGCCGATGGACCAAACGCCGTGGGGATTGCGAAAGGAGGCGACCACCACCACAATCGGTACGAGGCCGAGCATCAACGTCATAAGTGCGGCGAGACCAACGTGTTGTTGCACCTCGTTGACCGCCGCGAGGATGCCCTCAACGCCCCACAGCGACCAGGTCACGCGATTAGGTCGCGTCGAACCGCGCAACGTGTCGACGACGTAGCCGAACGCGCCGAGCGCCGCGAGTGCGGCGGCGAGGTAGACGAAGCGAGGATCGAGCACCGACCCAGTCTGGCCGTTGACGCACGCCCCGCGGTGCCTTGGCTAACCTCACTGGTCGTGCAGGTCCGCGACTTCCTCGGGATGACGCGCGTCGACGAACGCACCTGGCGTTTTAGCGTCACCGAGCGTCTGATTACCCCCGGTCAATTCCTCTTCGGTGGCTGCGGCCTCGCGTCGGGCCTCGTCGCCCTCGAAGAGGCCAGCGAGCGCCCTACTATCTGGGCCACCGCGCAGTACCTCTCGTACGCACCCTTGGGCGCAACCGTTGACGTCGTGACCGACCTCGCCGTCGTGGGCGGACACGTCACGCAGGCGCGCGCGACGACCTTCGTGGGCGACCGAGAGATCTTGACGGTGAACGGCTCGTTCGGTACCGGCGTTCTTAGTGCGCCCACGGCGTGGGTGACGATGCCCGAGGTCGCCGCGCCCCTGGCGTGTCCCAAGCGCGTCATGCCGCGACGATTCACGAACTCCATCTTCGACCACGTCGAGACGCGTATCGCCATGGGTCGATCCTTTGAGCAACTCGACGGCACACCCGGCTCACCAATCTCCGCGCTGTGGGCACGGGTGCCGGGTCACCTGACCCCCTCCGCCGCCACGCTCGCCATTTTCGGCGATTACGTGTCGGGCGGGGCTACCCAGCCCCTGGGCCGTAACACCATGGGCCGTAGCCTGGATAACTCCATTCGCGTCGCGTCCTTAGTGCCCAGCGAATGGGTGCTCTGTGAAATCCGGATGCACGCGCTGCACGGTGGATTCGCGCAAGGCACCGCCTTCTTGTGGAGCGAATCGGGCACGCTGCTCGCGACCGCCTCGCAGTCCATCGCGGCCAAGTTCTGGGAGGAGCCGTCCGCCTGAGCCCTCGAGAGCCTGGTGTAGATTGGTACCCCTGCGGGGCTATAGCTCAGTCGGTTAGAGCGCGTCACTGATAATGACGAGGTCGTAAGTTCGATTCTTACTAGCCCCACCATGCGGTAATCCGCGAAGGAAACCGCACGATAACGAAGTGCGACGGCTCATTCTTTTAGGGAAATCGGCCCCGACGCGTGGTGCGCTGCGGTTGGTTGCCTCGCCCAACGACCGAGCTTCGCTTGGTCATCGGAGCAGTTCTGCGACGCTGTAGGCGCAACCGACGAAAGGCGAACACCGCGGCCATCGACGTCCAACTGCCCGTCCTCATGCACCTCGAAGCTATCGGCGAGGGCGCCCCGGGGACATGAGAACTCCTGTGCGCGTCCGATCGTTGACGAACAACGTTCCTGGTTAGGTACGACGCCGAGCGAGCGATCCGAGCACCAGGCGATCGCGGGCAAACGTGTTGGACTGGTCGGCGTCCAGCGTCGCGAAGATTCGCAGCATTTCCTTGATCTCACGATGGACACGAGGCTGATACTGCAGGAGCGTCGCCACCACGTCGTCGACGCGAGCCGAGAGTTCTGCCGCGGGAACTGCCTGGTTGACCAGACCAACCGCCTGGGCCTCGTCGCCTGAAATGGCTCGACCCGTCGCGGTCAACCAGAAGGCGTTTCGCCGTCCCACCATTGGCGTCAACCAGGCAAGCACGAGTGACGGGGCGAGATCGATGGTGACCTCGGGGAACGAAAGTTGCGCGTCCGAGGCAACGAGCGCGACGTCACACAACGCGGCGAGTCCAGTGCCGAAGCCCGCGGCGTCGCCGCCGACTTCCGCCACGGTCACGAGCGAGGTCTTGACCAAAGCCTCATTGAGTCCGAGCAGTGCTCGCACCTCCGCGTGCAAGTCCTCGACACTCTCGGCGGGGCGCTCACGACCTCGGCAGAAAACACCCCCGCTACCCGAAAGGCGTAACACGTGTGCGCCCTCGGGCGGATTCGTGAGCAGCGTCGTGAGACGCACGCACATTTCGACGGTGAAGAGGTTTCCCGGTGGGCGCGAAATTTGCACCCGTACCAACGCACCTTCTTCATGAATAACTAGGTCCTCATTCACGACAGTCACTCCTTATCGTCTCAAGCCGAAGTCCGGCGTACCGGTAGCGAAAATCTCTCCGTGTTGACCTTGGTCCACAAAATCGCGGCGCCGACCACGGGCGTGGTCATCAACGTAACGCGGGTCATCCGCGCGACTAGGCATTCTGTGGAAACGCGAAGTCGAGACCTTGATGGCTCGACTCCGGCCACCGCGACGTGACCACCTTGCCGCGCGTAAAGAAGTGAACGCCCTCGGTCCCGTGCGCGTGAGTGTCACCAAACAACGAGTTCTTCCATCCACCAAAGGAGTAGTAGGACACCGGCACGGGAATCGGCACGTTGATCCCGACCATTCCGACCTCGATCTCACTCTGAAAGCGCCGAGCGGCGTACCCGTCACCCGTAAAGATTGCGGCGCCGTTGCCGTGCGCGTTCGCGTTCACCAGATTCATCGCCGCGTCGAATGAAGGAACGCGAATGATGGAAAGAACGGGACCAAAAATCTCGTCGGTGTAAATGGTCATCTCTGGTGTGACGCGATCGAACAGGGTTGGGCCGAGCCAGAATCCTCCCGACGCGCCGTCCACCGCAATGCCGCGACCGTCGACGACGAGGTCAGCTCCTTCACTGACGCCTCGTTCCACGTAGCCCGCGACCCGTGCGAGGTGCTCCTTGGTCACTAAAGGACCCATGTCACACGATCGCCTGCCGTCACCCACGCGCAACGTCGCCATGGTCTCAACGATCTTGGCGACCAACGCGTCGGCGACGTCGTCAACCACGACGACCACCGAAATAGCCATGCAACGCTCGCCCGCGGAACCAAAGCCCGCGCTCACTGCGGCGTTCGCGGCCTGGTTCAGATCGGCGTCCGCCAGCACAATCATGTGGTTTTTCGCACCACCCAGCGCCTGCACCCGCTTACCGGCTTTGGTTCCCAACTCGTACACCGAATGCGCGACGGGCGTTGAACCCACGAAGGACACGGCCTTAATGGCGGGATGTTCAATGAGTCCAGTGACGGCCGTCTTGTCACCGTGCAGAACGTTGAAAACGCCCGCCGGCAGTCCGGCTTCCGCCCAACGTTCGGCAAACCAGTTCGCCGCCGAAGGGTCACGCTCACTGGGCTTAAGTACCACGGTGTTACCCGCGGCAATGGCCACAGGGAAAAACCAACACGGCACCATGGCCGGAAAGTTAAAGGGGCTGATGATGGCGACGGGACCCAGGGGCTGGCGCAGGGAGTACACGTCGACGTTGCTGGAAACGCCTTCGGAGAACCCACCCTTGAGAAGGTGTGGGATACCACACGCGAATTCGACGACTTCAAGACCTCGGGCAATTTCGCCGGCCGCGTCGTCGAGCGTTTTACCGTGCTCGGACGTGATAATTGCGGCGAGCTCGTCTTGCCGATCGATGCAAAGTTGGCGAAACGCGAAGAGAATCCTCACCCTTTGCGCCAGCGTGCTCGTCCGCCACGTCGCGAACGCGGCTTCGGCGGCGGCTACCGCGTCGTTGACGTCACTCGCGGCGGCAAAGGCAACCTTCTTCGTGACGTCACCGGTGGCCGGGTTGTACACGTCACCCGTGCGCTCGCCAGTGCCCATCCGGAGTGCGCCGGCAATCCAGTGTCCAACAACGGGCACATCTGAACCTACGTTGACCTTTTCCATTATCGCTATCCAATCAATGTGTGGTTACTGCTTTGAGGTACTGCTCGATGATCACGTTCGATACCTACCGACGAAGCCACGCGCTCCGACACGACGCTCTTACGCTCCGTGTTCGGGCAGTGGCCGCGTTGCCGTGGTCTCGTTTTTAAAACCACCCGAGCCCAGAAAGAGACTCGCGAGGTCTTCGGTTTGGCGTAGCTCATCGCCGCTCGCGGCGAGGCGAATCTCCCCATCCGTCAGCACGTAACCCCACGAGGCAATGGCCAGCGCGAGGCTGACGCGTTGTTCAATCAACAGCACCGCTCGCCCGTCGCTCGCCAACTTGGCCACGGTGTCGGTCAAGAGATTCGTGGCGACAATTGGTGCGAGGTTCGCCGTGGGCTCGTCAAGAATGAGTAGCGAGGGCTGGGCCATCAACGCCCGAGCGATACCTACCATCTTCAGTTGTCCACCACTCAAACTCTTCGCGGGGCGGCGACGCACGTCTCGAAGCACGGGGAATATTTCAAAAATCTCTTCGACGCGCGCGTTCGTTTGCGCGGCCTTTAATCGGTAGCCACCCATCTCAAGGTTTTCCATCACCGTGAGCGGCGGAAATACGCTGCGCACTTGGGGAACGTAGCCAACGCCGCGCGCCATTCGTTCGTCTTCGCGCATCCGCGAAATATCTTCGCCGTCCAGCGTTATGGTGCCGCCTAGAAGCGACAAGGCTCCGGTAATGGACTTGACGAGGGTGCTCTTACCGGCGCCGTTGGGACCCATGATGAGTACGACTTCACCCCTACCCACCTCGAGCGACACGTCACGCACGACCGGCGTCTGGGTGTAGCCCGCGGAGATGGCGTCCGCGCGCAAGAAGCCAGGTGGACGTTGATTCATCTCGGATCTCCTTGGTTCGGGCTCGAGGGTGGTAGTCACTTCGTCATCCGAGGTACGCGTCACGGACTTCTTTGTTCGCGACCGCGTCGGCGTAGGTACCCGAGCAAATCACTTCGCCCTGGGCCATGACGACGACACGATCACACAATTCACTCACTACCTCGAGGGCATGCTCGACAATCAGCAGGGCGATGCCGTCGTCGCGCACTGATTTGAGATCATTGACTAACTTCGCAACCAGACGAGGCGCGACCCCGACCATGGGCTCGTCGAGCAACAGCACCTTGGGGTCGCGCATCAAGCAGCGCATGATCTCCACGAGTCGACGTTGGCCGCCACTTAACTCGCGACCGTAGGCGTTTGCCGTCTCGGCCATTTCAAAACGATCAAGAATTGACCACGCGCGTTCAACGGCCCGTCGTCCAGAATCCCGATTGGCCTTGCGCTGAAACATGACCTGCGTTAGGGCGGCACCCTTGGCACCTTGCCCGGCCGTCACGAGATTTTCAAAGACGGTCATTCCTTCGAACTCACTCGTCGATTGAAAAGTTCGTACGAGGCCGAGTCGTGCGCGTTGGTAGGGCGCGAGGCGCTCAATGGAACGACCGCCCATGGTGATCACACCGCTCGCAATCTTGAGCTGGCCACCCAGTGCCCCGAGAGCCGACGACTTTCCGGCGCCGTTGGGTCCGATTAACCCCACCACTTCGCCGGCGCGAAGATCGAACGAAACGCCGTTGACGGCGGTGACGCCACCATAACGAACAACGATGTTCTGTGCGCTGAGCGCCGCCTCGCGGTCGCCGCCAACCACACTCGTCGAGTCGTGGGATTCCTCGACGGCAACGTCTTGAGTTCCGTGGTGTGTCACCGCATCTCCTTCTGACGGGGCTCGACGTTGATGACTTGGAAAGGCACGCAACACGTCATTTCTGAGTACTCACTGGCGTTGTCATGCGGTCGTGACCCCGTAGCGCGATGGGTCGACGCTCGGGCATGATGCCGCGTGGTCGCAGTAAGAGACAGAGCATCCACATGATCCCGATGGCAATCCACTGGAGCGAGAAGATCAGACCCGGATAGCCGATCTGGGGAAGAAACCGCGGAATTTCGAGAAAAATAATGGGAACCAACAAGACGCCGATGACGACACCTCGGTTGTTACCGACACCGCCGACGAAGATGGCCGTGAAGATGACGAAGGTCTCGGCGTAGCCCCACGCCCCCGGCGACCAGGCGCCGATGTACTCCACCAGCAGTCCCCCGCTGAGTCCCGCGATCGCACCGCCGATAATGAAGACCTGGAGACGGAGGGCAGTGATGTTGAAACCCATGGCCGCCGCCGCGTCTTCTTGGTCGCGCATCGCGCGAAGGGCTCGACCCCACGACGAATTGCCGAGCCACTGCACCAGCGCGTACACGGCCCCGCAGATGATGAGCACCCAGGCCGCGTACACCCACTCCCAACTACTGATCGAGAGTCCGAACGCGCTGAACAGTGGTCGTGGTACGCCCGTCACGCCATTGGAGCCGTTAAAGAGTGCGACGTCCGATTCGACCACTTGAATGGCGATGAGCGACACGATCAGCAAGATCGCGGCCTGGTAGTCGCGTCGAATCCGTCGC
Organism: Acidimicrobiales bacterium; assembly: GCA_025449805.1. Taxonomy (GTDB): domain Bacteria; phylum Actinomycetota; class Acidimicrobiia; order Acidimicrobiales; family RAAP-2; genus RAAP-2. Next base: position 27,729 of record JANWIR010000035.1, read on the forward strand.
AGACTGAATAGACCAACGACCGCCGAAAGCGCGGCCCCGGCGACCGCGGCGAGTATGAGCGGTATCGGGAAAGGAAGATTGGCCCCAAAGACGTATTGCTGAAACGTCGTCGAGCCGCCACTCGGTCCCAGGGTGACCGTCGCGGCGACGTACGCGCCGGCGGCCTGAAACACGATGTAGGCGAAATTGATGACTCCCGCATAGCCGTACTGGAGATTTAGTGACCAACCCGAAAGCAGGTCCACTCCGAAATAGACGACGAGCGTCGCGATATAGAACGACCACGCGGACACGCCTACTCTCCCTTCAGGGAACACGCCGAACGCGGCGAAGTCCCCAACTCGTGTGCTGTAACTACTGCAACGTTGGACATTTGGCTACACCGTGAGTTGTACATTGCCCGACGCTCCTCCCGTGACGCTGCTCGGTTTGCTGAGGAGCACCACGACGAGAATGCCGAAACCGGCGACCGTGCTGTAGGCGGATCCACCGAGAGCGGAGACCACCTCGGTGGTGATGCCCATGAGCAGTGACGCCACTACGGCGCCGCGCGGCGATCCCACGCCACCCAAAATTGCCGCGGCAATAACGAGCGGCAAAAACAGCTGACCCGTGTAGTAATTCACGCTTTGGGAATTGATGACGTAAATGACACCCGCCATCCCACAGAGAAACCCTGTGATAAGCCAAGTAATCGTCACGATCTGCGTCGTGCGGATTCCACACGAGCGTGCCAACGAGGGATCGACGGCCATGGCGCGTAACGCCTTACCGAGCTTCGTCAACTTCAGTAGCCCTTCCAGTAACAGGAAGACCACGATGGCGAGACCTATCAAGATGAGCTGCGTCACGGTAATGAAGATCGGTCCCCACGAAAGCGAGGCTGACGGAAGCACGGCGAATTGATAGATATTGTCTCGCGACACCGCTTGAACGGCGTACTCAATAACGAGTGCCAAGCCAAGGGTGACCATGACCATCTCGAACAGCCGGGCTCCTCGACGGGCGTACACCTTGAACACGAAGTTGCCTAGAAATACGGTCAGCATCGCGCCCGCGACGCCGCCGAGCAACAGCGCCACCCAGGCGTTGATCTTCCAGCTCGCCGCGAGATACGCCACGAACGCACCGACGGTCATCACCGCGCCGTAACTCAGATTCAAGACATTGGTGAGACCCAGTTGTACGGTAAACCCCATTGCCGCCACCGCGATGATCGAGGCGAGGACCACGCCAAAGCCCAGCGACGAGACAATCAAATACCACATCGTTGCTCCTTGCTCTCGAAATCGTTCGACTCGAACACCACGGTGGACGGCTTCACGGGGATTAGTGAACTGACTGAATCTTCGTCGCGGCAATTACGCCCAACGACTGCGGTGGACCCGATACGGGAATGCGGACCGCTTCTTCATTCCCGTAGGAGTTGTGAAAGGCATTGAATTGAATCAGGCCCGTCGCGCCGACGTACTGGATTGACTTATGCGCCTTGAGGGCCGCCACGCCTTGGGCGAACGTGTAGACGACCGTCTTGCCGGGACCAGGATTCGACACCGCGATAATGGACTTGTTGAACACCGAAGGCTTCAGACTCTTTGACGCCACAATGGCCAACGCCTGAATCATCATGCCGTCGTAGTACGTGCGAGCAAAGGGGTTGGTGCTGTAGGCACTCAACGGCTTGGGCACGATCGACTGCACGGCGGTGATGTCCTTTTCAAACTGGCTCAGTGCCGGTGACGGCTTCGACGCCGCCGTCACGATGCCCGTGTAGTACTTCAGGAAATCAGAGTTCCCCAGGGCGCCCCGGACCGGGCTAATCCACGTCGAATTAACCGTGGGCTCAGTGCCAATCAGCGGCACCAATCCGCGCTGTTGCTTGAGTTCACCGTAAAAGGTCGCGGCCGTTGGTCCATCGGACTCGGTCATGATGACTTGGGGATTCGCCTGCTTCACGCGCGCTACGTCGGCCGAGTAAAGTGACTGGTCAGGAGTGAGATTTATGCTCGCGACGATCTTCATGTGCAGAGCCTTGGCCCCGAGAAGAACGCCCGGCAGGTCACCCTGGGATCCGCTGTCGGTTCCAAAGACGGTGGCAATTTTCGTGTAACCGCGCTCCTTGGCCCAGAGCACCATGGCGACACCGTTGGCCGCGTCCGGTGGAAACAGGCGCCAGAAGTAGGGGTCCTTGTTTCGGTTGTACGAGCTCTCACCCGCGACGGCGAACATCGTCACCTTGGCGGAGTTGAGGACCGGAACAATGGTGGGCGCTTCAGTGGTACCCGGCCCCGTAACACCGATGAGATTGGGCACGGTACTGAGAAGTTGCTGCACGGCGGGTAGGGCGTCGGCGGGGTCGCTTCGTGTGTCGACTCCCTTCCAGACGAGCTTTTTGCCCAGTAGGCCGCCGTTCTGGTTGATGTCATAAATAGCCGGGAAGAGTCCCGCCTCTTGATTGAGACCCTCGAAGGAATTGGGTCCCGAGAGCGGAATAACGCTCGCTTCGACGACAACCCCGGTCTTGGCACTCGCGCCCGACGGCATAGTAAACGCCGTTGAGATCAGCACGACTGACCCGATCGACATTCCTACACGTCTAAAAATTCCTCGCATTCAAATCCCCCTCTGTTTGAAATACTTATGACGTCAAGACCACGACGTTCGCCGGATCTGTGCTGACCTTTCGGTAGCCCCCCCGGGGAAACACCACGACCATCCGATTGCGTCGGCTAGTCGCACTATCCACATCACCTGAATTTTCGCGTCTCAACTCTGCGTAACACCGTGTTCTTATTACTGTTGCCGGCCCAGCATGACAAAGTGCATTCGTCAAGTCAACGAGCAAGTTGTCGCGATTTCTTATCAATTTTCGACACTTCGTCTAGGCTCCAGCGATATGTCGGGGAGGATTCACGTCACTGAATCAAATTCGGAGTTCGCCGAACCGCAGGATTCCTCAATAGCGAGTCGCCCCTTGAGGCAGACCAAAAATCCGTCGTCGGACCTCAATCATTCGAACATTCGTTTACCGACGGTGGCCGAAATTCTTGAACTTCCGGAAGTTCGGCGCGGGCGACCGACCATCGAAGCGGGGGCTGATTTCATCGATCGACCCGTTCGGTGGGTCCACGTCAGCGAACTGGTCCGCATCAGCCACCTCCTCCAAGGCGGCGAGCTCATTTTGTCAACAGCCCTGGCATTTCCCCACGACGACAACGAACTCATCAATTACATCAGCGACCTCGCCACGGCGAACGCCGCGGGATTGATCATTGAACTGAGTCAACACTTCAACGCCCTTCCGAAGGCCATGATTCGAAGTGCGGAAGCCCACGGTTTACCGCTTATTGCCCTTCACACCGAAGTGCCCTTCGTGGCCATTACCGAAGCCATCCACTCAATTATCGTCAACACAAAAATTGGACAGCTCCAACTCGGTGACACCGTGCACCGGGTCTTTCGCTCCCTCGCCGCGGACGCCTCCACGCCGCAAGAGATTGTCGCCAAAGTCGCGCAATTGGCGGGTTGTCCGGCTGTCTTTGAAAGTACTGCTCGCCACGTCATCGCGTTCGCCGGCGCGACCACGAACGGTACCGAAGTACTCGATCACTGGGAGATGCGCTCGAGTCACGTCCCCTGGAGCAGTGAAGAAACCTTCACCGATGGAGAAATTTGGCTTACCACGCTGGTGAGTGCTCGCGGGCATCGATGGGGACGGCTAATTCTGCTGTCGCGACTTCCGGCTGACAACATGCAGCGAACAATTCTCGAATTGGGCGCGACCACGCTGGCCCTTCACTTGCTCATCGAGCGCGACGAACGCGTTCTCGAACACCAAACGCATCGCACGCTCATTGCCGACATTATCGATCAGCGTTACAGCTCACCCGATGAAATTTACGATCGCTCCGCCTCGCTCGGCGTTCCCACCCGACGGCAAGTTTTGGCGGCATTGATCGTGCGCAGCGAATGGTTGTCGGACCTGTCAGAGGTTGGTCGTCAGTCTCGTGCGCGAGAAGAGGTCACCGCCGTCGCGCGAGCCCTACGCCAAATATCAGCCGCGAGCCTGGTCGGCATTCTCGAACCGGGTCGGATTGGCGCCATGATTTCCGCACCCACGAACGCCAGTATGAAGAATCTGATTGAACACGCCGCTCAAAAGATTCATGAGAACGTCGGCAAGTTGACGCCATCGGGTTGCGTCGTCATTGGCGTTGGCACGACGGTGAGCACAGTTCGCGATCTGCGTCAATCCTTTGATGAAGCGAACGAGGCGGCCGAGGCGGCCCGAAGTCTTCCTCGAAATCGAATGTTCGTAACCACGGCGGACATTCGCTTAAGGGGATTAATCCACCTATTGCGTGATGATCCTCGGCTGCAGAGTTACGTTGAACGTGAACTCGGTCCCCTCATCGAATACGACAAAGTGCATCGCACACAACTCGTCGCTACGTTGAGGGCGTACCTTGAAGCCCGGGGCAACAAATCCGAGGCGGCGGCCCTCGTCCACACAACCCGCGCCACCTTTTATCATCATCTTTCGCGGATTGAAGAAGTGTTAAAGGTGGATTTGGAAACACCCGAATCGCTGTATTCGCTTTACGTTGCGTTAATTGCCCGTCAATCCATCGAAAATTAACTCGGTGACGATTCGTCAGGCGTAGCCAGCGCCGTCACTCCTCATCGACCGTTACGTTCGCGGTGTTGACAGCCGGGCCAGCAGCAGGGTCGTCGTTTTCCCTCGTCAAGTTGTTCGATGGTGCGACGAATTCGTCGACTTCGTGTCGTCGGCTGTTTGGCCTCCTCCACCCAACAAATGAACTCATTGCGGGCAAGCTTCGTAATGTCACGCCACGCCTCGAGGGCCACCGGGTTCTCCAGAAGGGCCGTGCGCAAATCGTGCGGTAACTGGTGCACGACGCCACCGTCAACTTCCACGAGTTTCACGTCTTGACAGTAGTGCCGACAATTTATGCAGTACGAGAGACACCGGGGCCACCGGGAGAGGCGTCATAGGATTGACCAACCGCTCCGCTCGCCATTTTTCCGCGCGTGCGGGTCCGAGGAAGAGAGAGTCCCATGACCATTGATCGTTCGAATTTGACCAGCGTTGAACGAGAGCGCGCGTCAGTCTTTCACTCCTGGTCCGCCCAGGCGACGCTCAATCCACTCATGGTCAAAGATGCCAACGGGGTGTACGTCACGAGCGAAGACGGCACCACGTTTCTCGACTTCTCGTCGCAACTGGTGAATACCAATATTGGTCATCAGCACCCTCGCGTGGTGGCGGCGATTCGCGAGCAGGCCAGTCAGCTGGCCACTATCGCTCCCCAACACGGCTACCGTGCCCGCTACGAAGCGGCCGAACGTATTGTCGACCTCTCCTTCGACGGCGCGGCCAAAGTCTTTTTCACCAACGGCGGTACCGAGGCCGTCGAGCACGCGGTGCGCATGGCTCGCTTACACACCGGTCGACCCAAGGTCCTCGCGACGTACCGCAGCTATCACGGCGCGACCGCGACCTCGATCAACTTGACCGGCGACCCGCGTCGGTGGGCCAACGATCAAGGGGCGGCCGGCGTCGTGCACTTCTTTGGCCCGTTCTTGTACCGTTCGACCTTCTACGCCACGAGCGAAGCCGAGGAGTGCGAGCGCGCGCTCGAACACCTCGAGAACACCATCCGTTTCGAGGGGCCCGCGACGATTGCGGCCATCATCCTGGAGACCATCCCCGGCACGGCGGGCATCATGGTGCCGCCACCGGGCTATCTGCGCGGCGTGCGCGAACTCTGTGACCGCTACGGCATCGTCTACATCGCCGACGAGGTCATGTGTGGCTTTGGCCGCACTGGTTCGTGGTTCGCGTACCAGGACCACGACGTCACGCCCGACCTGGTGACCTTCGCCAAGGGCGTGAACTCGGGCTACATCCCACTCGGCGGCGTCGTACTGAATGAAACCGTCAGCGCCACCTTCAACGATCGGGTCTACCCCGGGGGTCTGACCTACTCGGGACACCCCTTGGCCTGCGCGTCGGCCGTCGCCACCATCGACGCGATGCGCGACGAGGGCATTGTTGAGAACGCGCGCCGCATTGGCGATGAGGTGCTGCGACCGGGTCTCGAGGAACTCGCGCGACGTCACCGCGTCATCGGTGAGGTCCGGGGGCTCGGCGTCTTCTTCGCGCTCGACTTAGTGAGCGACCGCGCCTCGCGTGAGCCCCTCGCGCCCTACGGCCAGAGTTCACCGGCCATGAACGCCGTGCTGGCGGCGTGTCGCGGCGAAGACCTTTTGATTTTCGCGAACTTCAATCGCCTCCACGTCGTACCACCGTGCACCGTCACCGAGGCCGAAGCGCGCGACGGTCTCGCGCGACTCGATCGCGCACTCGCGGTGGCCGATCAGTACTACGTGGGGGCTGCGTGAGCGACGACTTGCGCGCCGACGTCGCCGGCGCGATGCGCGAGCTCGGTCACGAGTTCGTCGCCCGGGACCTCGACGCCGACGTCTTGGATCTCTTGCGTGAACACCTACACGCAATGCAGCAACTCCTCGAGCGCGCGCCACGTCGCGTTCGTGAACTGCCCGACTCGCTCGAGGGGTTCAAGATGGCCGTACCCGCCGAAGGGCGCCACGAACGTCGCCAGCTCTTCGCCGACTCCATCGTGTCGGGAGCTGCCAATCCCCTGGGGCTTGGCGCGTCACTGTGGCGCGAGGGGGACGTCGCCTACATGGAAGTGACACTCGGTAAGGCCTTCGAGGGTGCGCCGGGGCGCTCGCACGGCGGCGTCGTGGCCGCCCTCATTGACGAAACGATGGGCCTCGTGCTCGCGGTGCACGACCTGCTCGCCTTCACCGGTCAACTCGACATCACCTACCTCGCGCCCACCCCCATCAACACCCCCCTCGTCGCCAGCGCGCGCCTCGAGCGCCGTGACGGACGAAAACTGCAGCTGGTAGCGAGCGTGCGCGCCGACGAGACCGAAGTGGCGAGCGCCTCCGCCCTCTTCGTCGCCGTCGAGCCGGAACGTTTTCTCGCGCACCTGCGTCAGGCGCGGTGAACGCACGTCACGCGACGCGCTACCTCGCGTGGCGTTTCGCCGCCCCCAAGGTCCCCGAGGTCACCGCGCAGTTCTGGTTTCTCAAGCTGCTCACCACCGGAATGGGTGAGGCGACGTCGGACTACTTCGTACATCGTTGTAACCCCATCGCGGCGGTTCTGGTCTCGGGCGTCATTTTTCTCGGCGCGCTCATCGCCCAGCTCGCCAGCTCGCGCTACGCCACGTATCCGTACTGGTTCGCGGTCGTCATGGTCAGCGTCTTTGGCACGATGTGCGCCGACGTGGTCCACGTCGGCTTCGGCGTCCCCTACGCCGTATCGAGCGCCGTCTTCGCCGTCGCGCTCGTGGCGGTGTTCGTCACCTGGCAGCGGGTCGAGCACACGCTGTCCATTCACTCGATCACCTCGTCGCGACGCGAACTCTTCTACTGGAGCACCGTCACGGTGACCTTCGCGCTCGGCACCGCGGTCGGCGACGGTAGCGCCGCCACCCTCGGCCTGGGCTACCTCAAGTCGGGGCTCTTCTTCCTCGCCCTCTTTAGCGCCGTGGGGATCAAATTCGCCATTCGCCGACGCCAGCCCATCGCGAGTTTCTGGTGCGCCTACGTCTTGACGCGCCCCCTCGGGGCGTCGTTCGCCGACTGGCTCGGACGACCGCCCGCGCTCGGGGGCAGAAACTGGGGGCCGGGCACGGTGGCGTTACTGTCCAGCGCCGTCATCGCGATAACCGTGGTGTTGGTCGCGCGTCACGAACGGAAAGAGAATTCGCGACCGTCATTAGGCTAGAAGTCATGCCCGCCATCACCGTCGAAAACCCACTCGAACTACCCAAAGTCGCCGCGCCCCACGACGGCGCCCGAGCGCGACGCGTGAAGTCGATCACTACCGCGCCGCGCGGACTCGAGGGCGAGGGCTTCCCGGTGCGTCGCGCCTTCGCCGGCATCGACCTCGCGGACCTCGACCCCTTCGTCCACATGGACCAAATGGGTGAGATTGACTACGGTCCGGGCGAGCCCAAGGGCACGCCGTGGCACCCGCACCGTGGTTTCGAAACGGTGACCTACATGATGGAAGGGACCTTCCTCCACCAAGACTCCATCGGTGGTGGTGGCGTTATCGAGAACGGCGCGACCCAGTGGATGACCGCGGGCGCGGGCATCTTGCACATCGAACGTCCGCCGGACGCCCTGATTGATTCGGGCGGTCTTTTCCACGGCGTCCAACTCTGGGTCAACCTGCCGGCGAAGTTGAAGATGACGACGCCGCGCTACCAAGACATCGGCGCCCAGGCGGTGGCGTTAGTCACCAACGACCACGGCGACGCGGTCGTGCGCATCATTGCGGGTGCGCTGGGCGAGTTCGCGGGGCCCGGTTCGACGCACACCCCCATCACGTTGGTGCACGCCACCATCATGCCCGGCGCGAACTTGGTGCTGCCGTGGAACCCGGCGTACAACGCGCTCACCTACGTACTCCAAGGTGCGGGCACCGTAGGCCTCGACCGCGTCGCACTGAACGAGGGTCAAATGGCCGTCAACGTCGACGGGGACTACGTGGTGCTGTCGGCCAACGACACCCAGGACTCGCGCACCCGCGCGTACGAGGTGCTCATCTTGGGCGGCGAACCCATTCGTGAACCCGTAGCCGCTTACGGACCCTTCGTAATGAATACGAAGGACGAACTCCAAAAGGCGTTCGAGGACTACCAGGCCGGCCGACTCGGCCAGATCCCGGCCAACCACATCTAGCTAGGCGCGGTGCAGTAAAAACGTGCCGGTCGCGCGCGAGACCAACCGCTCGTCGCCGGCAAAGACGCTCGCCTCGGCGTAGGCAATCTGGCGCGTCAAGCGCACCACGTCACCGCGTAACAGGTACGCGCTCTCGCGCGTCGCGGGTCGCAATAGTTCCGTCGTGATTTCGATGGTGGCCTCGGTACGATCGGTTGCGTCGAGCGCGGCGTTGGTCGCGAAGTTCATCGCCGCGTCCAACAAGACTGCGTGGACGCCGGCTTGGACCACCCCGTGCGGGTTACAGGCGAGCGCGGCCGGGACAAAATCTCCCTCGACCCAACCCAGTTCCTCACCGTCGACGCCGTAACTGGTAAAGGTCGCGCCCAATTGGCCGAGTAGCGCCATCCCACCGTCGCCCAGCCAACGATCCATGTCCTTTTTGACACCGCCCACCTTCGTGACCCTAGCTCTTTCGCCCTCCTCTAGGCTTCCCCGCGGTGGGGGCGTGGCGTCCCCGCGAAAGGACGACCCATGATCAACGCGGTGATCGTAGACGCGGTGCGCACTCCGGGGGGAAAGCGCAACGGGAAACTCAAGAATTGGCACGCCGTGGACCTCGCCTCGGAGGCCCTGCGCGCGCTCGCCGCGCGTAACGATCTCGACCCGGCCGTCGTCGACGACGTCATCATGGGCTGCGTCAGTCAGGTCGGCGAACAGGCCTTTAACGTCGGTCGCTCCGCGGTGTTGGCCGCGGGTTGGCCCGAGTCGGTGCCGGCGACCACCATCGACCGTCAGTGCGGTTCCAGTCAACAGGCGCTGCACTTCGCGGCCCAGGGCGTGATGTCGGGCGCCTACGACGTGGTCGTGGCGGCGGGCGTGGAAGTCATGACGCGCGTCACGATGGGTTCGTCGGTCGGCCAAGGATCGGGGTTCCCGTTCGGACCACGGGTCCAGGCGCGCTACGAGCCGGTGGGTGGACTCAAGAATCAGGGCATCGGCGCCGAAATGATCGCCGACCAGTGGGGCATCTCGCGCGAAGAGCTCGACGCCTTCTCAGTGGAGAGTCACCGACGGGCGGCGCGCGCTACCGCCGAGGGGCGCTTCGAACGCGAGATCATTCCGGTGTACGTGCGCGACGACGAGGGTAACCCCACCGACGAACTCATGACGAGCGACGAGGGCATTCGCGCCGACTCGAGCGTCGCGGCACTGGCCAACTTGAAGCCCGCCTTCAAGGAGGGCGGCAAGGTAACCGCGGGCAACTCCTCGCAGATCACGGACGGTTCGTCGGCGGTCTTGATCATGAGCGAGGAGCGCGCTCGCGCGCTCGGCTACACGCCGCGCGCGCGCTTTCACGCCTTCGCGCTGGCGGGCGTCGACCCCGTCACCATGTTGACCGGCCCGATTCCGGCGACCACCAAGGTGCTCGAACGATCGGGCCTGACCCTCGACGAGATTGACTTGGTCGAGATCAACGAGGCCTTCGCCTCCGTGGTACTCGCCTGGCAGAAGGAACACCACGTCGACCTGGCGAAGGTGAACGTCAACGGTGGCGCTATCGCGCTCGGTCACCCCCTGGGTGCTTCAGGCACCAAGCTCTGCGCGACGCTCCTCAATGAGCTCGAGCGCACGTCGGGTCGCTACGGCCTACTCACCATGTGCGAAGGTGGCGGACTCGCCAACGCGACGATTCTCGAACGACTGGGCTAGGCGCTAGCGATAGCGCGTGGCGAGGTAGAAGCCGCTAAAGAGCGTCACCAAACCGAGTACCAGGTACCACGACGAGGCCGACCCGGGCAACACCAGTAGGTAGTTCAACACGATCACCAAGATGCCAAAGGCCATCAGGTCGAGAATCAGCCAGCCGTACCAGTGGGGGCTGTGATCGTCACTGACGGGACGAGCCTGGGTGACGCGACCACGGGACTGGGCGTCGACGTAGCGTCCCACGCTCTTACGGTTGGACTTCTTCGCGGGTGATTTCGCCATGGCTCTAGATGCTATTGCCTCAACCCGAGCCAACATTGCTGAAGCCCTGGCACACGGCGAGGTCAATGGTCGAGTTGTAGGGCACCGACGAGCCGCCCGGCGCGCTTTGGCTGACCACTTGACCGTTCTGGGCCGGCGTGCACAGCGTGGTATCGGCCGTGGTGAAGGCCGCCACTAACCCTTGCGCGGTCAGCGCCGAGTTGGCCGTTGACTGCGTGTCGCCAACGACGTTCGGCACGATGACCTGGCAGACCCCCGAGGAGGTAATGAGCTTGATCGCGGTACCCGCGGCGACGGGTGTCCCGGCCACCGGGTCGGTCTTTACGACGTTGCCGGTCGGCACCGAGTTCGAGCACTGGCGCTGCACCGTCGGGGCTACCGCCAGGCCGGCCTGACCGAGCGTCGAGGCGGCTTGGTTACTGGTCATGAGCGCCACGTCGGGCACGGGGTACTTCGCCCCGGGCGCGAGCACGAAGAGAATAACGGTGTCGCCGGTCTTGCCCTTCGTGCCACCCGAGGGGCTCTGGGACAACACGGTGTCGGGCGTGGCGCCGGTCGGTGGCACGGTCGAGGTGGAGTTCACCTTGAAGGCCAAACCAAGTTTTTGCAACGTCGATTCGGCGTCGCCAATGGACATGCCCGTCGTGTCGGGGATCGTCACGGGGGTCGTCGTCTGACCGAGACTGACCTTCAACTCAACGGCCTGACCCTTTTTCACGTTGGCGCCCGACAAGGGCGTCGTCGCGATCACCGTGCCACTGGGCTGATTGGAGGCGACCAGGCTGGTCCTACCGATTAAGAGCCCGTCGTTCACCAGGGTCTGGGTCGCGTTGCCGATCGTTTGACCAACGAGGTTCGGCATGGTCGTCACCGTGGGCTTGTTGTTCAAGAGCAGCCCCACCGCGGCGGCCGCCGCGATCAAGACGAGGGCGATCGCGATGGGCAGCACCGCGCCATTACGACGACGCCGACGGACGTCTTGGCGCGGACCGGTCATCACCGGAACGGCCTGCGTGCGATCGATGCCCGAGGTCACCGGCACCGCGCGTGTCGCGTCGGCACCGAAGAAGGCAACGTCGCGCAAGGTGGCGTGTACCGGTTGGCCCTCGGTGAAGCGCAGCAGGTCCGCACGAAATTCGTCCGAGGTCTGGTAGCGCTGACTCGGCGACTTCGCGAGCGCCTCCATGACGATCGCCTCGAGGTCGTGGGGGACGGCCGTCGAGAACTCCGAGAGTGGTGGCACGACGCCGTGGACGTGCTGACTCGAAACGTCGAGTGGGGTCGCGCCAACGAACGGTGGTCGACCGACCAGCATTTCGTAGAGCACCACGCCCAGGGAGTAGACGTCGCTGCGTCCGTCGACCGCGGCGCCTTCGGCCTGTTCGGGGGAGAAGTACGCGGCGGTGCCCATGACCGATCCGGCCTCGGCGAGGTGGTCTTCGCTGGCGACCGCTTGGGCGATACCAAAGTCGGTGACCTTCACCTGACCGTCGCGGGTAATCAAGATGTTGCCCGGCTTCACGTCGCGGTGTACGACGCCACTGCGGTGCGCGTAACCCAGGGCCGCCGCAACCTGTGCGATGATCTGGGCGCTGCGCGAGGGCGTCACGGTCGTCGAGTCGCGCAGAACCTCCGCAAGCGACGTGCCCTCGATGAGTTCCATGACGATGAAGTAGGTGCCCTCATCCTCACCCCAGTCAAAGACCGGCACGATATTGGGGTGCGACAGGTTGGCCGCCGCCTGGGCCTCGCGGCGAAAGCGTTCCACGAACGCGGGGTCCGCGCTGAGCTCGGAATAGAGAATCTTGAGCGCGACGGCCCGGTTTAGGAGTTCGTCTTGAGCACGGTAGACCATCGCCATGCCACCACGCGCGATCAGGTGCGTGACCCGGTAGCGATTGGAGTAGAGGTGGGGGTCGTTCACGGGCTCCATAGCGAGACCAGCCTACGCCCTTACTTCATTACGATTACTGGTCAACTTGGACACGTTGTCGGCGTTCCCGAGGCTGGAAGGCCCGCCTGCAGGGCCAACGCACCCTCGACAAGGCACTTGACCACCGGACCGGCGGCCGTCGCGCCCTCTTGACTGATGGACTGGAACGGCAAGACCACGGCGACGGCGATCGTCGGCGCGTTCGCCGGCGCGAAGGCGATCATCCAGTCGTCGGTGTTCTTGGCGGCGTTGCCAACCTGGGCAGTACCGGTCTTCGCGGCGACGTTGTCGGCGGCCGGAAAGATGCCCGCCGCGGTCCCGTACTTCACGACGTTTTGCATCAGGGGCACAATCTCGCTGGCCTGGATGGGCGTCAGGGGTGTTTGCCAGACCTGGGGCTTGTAGCGCTTAACGACCGTCCCGTCGGGCGCCGTGACCTCTTGCAAGAAGTGCGGGGCCATCATGACGCCGTGATTGGCAATGGCGGCGGCGATCAGCGCGTTCTGCAGGGCGGTTAAGCGCACGTTGCCCTGACCGATGGCCGAGTACGCGACGAAGGGAAGATTATTGGCGAGGTCATTAGCGGCCGGAAAGAAACTCGACACGACGCCGGGGAAGTCAAGGGGTGGCGCCGAATTGATGCCGAAGCTATTGGCCGTCGCGGCGAGCGCGTTCGCCCCGAGGTCGAGACCTAAGAGGGCGTAGCCGGTGTCGCACGACGGCGGCAACATCCGGGGGATGTCCCCGCCGCACGACCCAAAGCCGAAGTTCGAGAGCGTCTTGTTGGAGTTGGGCAGGCTGATGGTCGTCTTCACGGGGTAGACCTTGGTGAACAGGTCCGGTCGTTGGGTCACGGCCGCCGAGGTCGTCACGACCTTGAACGTGGAGCCGGGCGGGAACGTTTGTTGCGTCGCGACCGATCCCAACGGCGGAAACCCGTGGGCGTTGTTGGTGATGTCCTTCTTCCACGCGGCCGAGGCGACGGCGTAGTCGCTCGACGTCAACGGGACCGGGTTATAGGTCGGGTTTGAGTACATCGCGAGCACGTCACCGTTGGTCGGGTTCAGGACGACCGCCGCTCCGTCCTGACCCGCCAGGGCCCGCGCCGCCACGCGCTCGAGCGCCGGTTGGAGGGTGGTCGTGACGCTGTCGGCCGCGCTGGTCGGCGCGAGGAGTTGCTCAAACGATTGCGGCGGCTGTGCGTGGGGCGTGAGGAAACTGTTGTACTGCGCCTCGAGCCAATAGGTGCCGTAGGTCGGCGAGGAGAAGCCCACGACGCCCGCCGTGAGCGAACCGAAGGGATAGATCCGCCGGTACGCGTTCGCGCCCGTGGACACCGACTCGGCCAGGACGCTGCCGTCGGCGGCGTAGATCGAACCGCGCGCCAGATTCGTGCCGACCGAGGAGTTTCGAGGATTGAGTGGCGAGGCGTCGAGCGCGGGGGCACGAACGAACTGAATGTTGAACGCCTGCACCACCACGGCGGCGAGCAACAAAAAGATGATCACCGCGAGAACTCCGAGACGTCGTGCCATGCGCTAACCCTTCGCGATCGTCGTGGTGGTGGGCGTGGTGGTGGGCGTGGTCGTTGTTTGGGGGTGACCGGACACCCAACGTTGGTGCCAGGTCGCGGCGACGTTCAACGCCACCGCCACCGACGGCTCGCTCGCCATTGATCGAAGACTCGCCGCGTCGGCGGGCGTGAGTTGGCTTACCGAAAAGTTGGTATCCAGCAGAAACCTCGGGTGATACCACAAGACACCACTGGGTTGACCTTGATAGACGGCGATCGTCCCGGCGTCGTCGGCCAGGTAGTACGTGGAGTAGGCGTACCAGTGCACAATGGCCACGAATCCAATACCGACGCCCACGAAGACCAGTGCCGCCGCCCACACGCGCCAGGTCAGTCGCGCGCGACGACGGGCCCTCGGACGCGTGGTCGCCGCCGCGGCGACCGGCGCTGGGGAGGAAGAGATCGTTCGCTTCACGGGGACCGCCGCCTGGTTCACCTCGTCAAACTCGACCAACACTGCCGAGATGTTGTCGCGACCACCGGCGGCGCGCGCCGCGGCAATGAGGCTCTCGACGGCCTCGTCGAGACCGCTCGGTGCACTCGCCAGTCGCGCCAACGTGTCGTCGTCGAGCTCGTTCGACAGGCCGTCACTACAGAGCAAGACGCGATCACCCGGTCGGGCCTCTAACGACATCACGTCGACCGCAATGGTCGACTCCACGCCCACGCCCCGAGTGAGCTGGTGACGCCGTGGGTGCACCGCCGCTTCCTCGGGGGTCAAGCGACCCATCCGCACCCACTCTTCGGCCACCGAGTGATCGTCGCTCAGACGTCGCAAGGCACCGTCGCGCAGTTGGTAGGCCCGGGAGTCACCGACGTGCACCAGGGTGGGCGACACGACGCCCTGCGCGTCTTCGGTCAGACCAATCGCGATAACGGTGGTGCCCATGCCGAAGTGTTCGGGGTTGGTGGACGCGTCGGCCAAAACGTCTTGATTCGCCCGCTCGATGGCACGAAAGAGACCTTCGACGTTGGCTCGGGCGCCGAACTCGCCGCGCACCACGTCGATCGTCATCGTGGCCGCCACGTCACCCGCGGCGTGGCCCCCCATGCCGTCGGCGACGATCGCGAGGTGGTCGTCAACGTAGATGGCGTCCTGGTTGTTCTGGCGTACGAGTCCGGTGTCCGTCGCCGCGGCGTACCGCCAACGCGTCAACGAACGACCTCGAACAAGACACCGCCCACTTGCACGATGTCACCACGCTCGAGGTGAACTCGCCCCTGAACCATTTCTTGATTCACGTAGGTCCCGTTCGTCGAACCGAGGTCTTCAATAGTGAGGTCACCCTGATCGTCCACCACGCGCGCGTGTCGCGTCGAGAGGTACGTGTCGTTTAGCGAGAGCTCGCAATCACCGCTGCGACCAATGGTCAGTGTGGTCTCGACGGCGACACGTTCGCCAGCCCGTTCCACAGGTTCGATGAACTCGAGCGCCAACGCGCCGCCGCGGCGACGGCGAGCACTCTTGGGTGCGGCGTCGACCGGGCGCGCCGCCACCACCGCAACACGGAGCACGCGCAGAAAGAAGAGACCGACGATCACCATGACCAACACCTGCAGTGGCCGAATGACCGCGGCGTAGTTCGACGACGCGGCGAAGAACGTCAAGCCAACTCAATCCGTAGGTGCACGGTGGCAATCGTGACGTCGTCGCGTGGTGAGAGCGACACCGCGCTGATTCGGTGCCCGTTGACGAACGTGCCGTTCGTCGAGTCCAGGTCACGAATCGCGACGCCCTCACTGGTTCGCCACACTTCGGCGTGGCGCCGCGACACGTTGGAGTCGTTGATGACGACGCGCACGTCGGGGCTGCGACCGATGATGAGTGGTTCATCACCCACGGCGAAGGTTCGCCCGTCACTCAAAATGAGTCGCGGCTGCGCCTCACCACCTTCGAATTCCGCCTTCACCTCGACCTGGCCAACCTTTACGTCATCGTCAATAAAGATTTCGACCGAGACCGGACCGACGAAGGCGTAACCCTCACTGATGGCGTGCTGACGCACCGTCTCTTCGAGCTCGCTGACCAGCGCCTTTTGAAAGCCCTCGAAGCGTTGGGCGTCCTCGGGGCCGAGCCAGACGCGAATCAGGTTGGGCGACAGCGCACCCTGCGTGGAGATTCGCCGCGCCAGATCAATTTCACGCACGATGCGGGTCCCAATTTCAATGGGCTGCAGACCGCTCTTAAATGAGCGTGAGAAGGTCCGCTCAAAGAGGCGCTCGAGGCGATTTTCCACACTTTTGAGAACCATGGCAGTTCCAACTGTACTGGTCGTTGGGCGAATTGCTCGGTCGCACGGTGGAGCATCGCTCAGGCGTCGACTAAAGTTGCCAGGTCCCAGGGCGAGTGGCGAAATTGGCAGACGCGCAGGCTTCAGGTGCCTGTATTCGAAAGGATGTGGGGGTTCAAGTCCCCCCTCGCCCACCATTGTGAACGGCCCGTCGAGCGCCGGAACCTTCGATTGCTCCACGACCGTGGCACTGGTGTCCCTATCTCGAGATGGCCGATCGACGAGCTCACGCAAGAGCCCGTCGATCGGCAATCGCTACAAGGCGGGTGGCTGGTAACGACGGCGGGGGATCCGTCGTTCTGCGCCGTAGTCGCTAGAAGTTCTTGACGGTGGTGCTGATGAAGGACAAGAGTGATTTCGGCGCCGTCGTAGCGACCGGTGCACTGAACGTCAAGAAGATGTAGTGCTTGGTCGCCCAGGCGTCGAGTCGCACACCCCCGGCCTTCGCGGTCGAACCGAGTCCGTCCTCTTTGCCGTTACCGAAGTCCAGGTAGTCGCTTACCCCACCAACGGGCGTCTTCTTCATCGCGCCGGCTGACTGCTGGGCGAGGTACGCCAAATACTGAGCCGCACTCATTGGCGGCTTCGATGATCCTTGAACCATCGTCGAAAGTTTCTTGATGTCGGAGGGACTGATGCACGACACCACGATGGCCTTAGAACCAAAGTCCAGCGTGGTGCCCAGGGCGTTCGCCGGATTCATCGAGGGCTTGGTGTAGTTGTACGGGGTGACGACGGGCGTTGCCGCGCCCTTGTAGCCGTCGGCAATCATGAGCGACTTCGTGATGGACGCGCACGAACTGGTGGCGGAGGCGGCGACCGCGTTTGTTGCCGGCAACGAAGCGAGCGTTAGCGAGCCCAGTAGTGCGAAGCTCGAAAGAGCGGTGGTGGAAATCAAACGAGGACGCAAGAAAGTACCTTTCAAAGTGTGTTGGACCTGCGGGGCATTCGCCACGCAGCGACCCGTCAGGATTATCCGCGAAGACAAGACGCCCCTAAGCCATTCGTAAGAAGATCTGAAGTATGTGGTTCAACGAACCACGTCGAGCACCTCGCGTTACGTCCCACGCGACCGCGTCCGGTTCACGACACCTCGCGCAGTGACCAGCGCACCGTGGGCGTGCTACGCCGACGCCTCGCTGGTTCCGACGACAAAGTCCGGCCATCCACGCAGGTAGGCAATGAAGTCAGGTCCGACGCCCTCGAGGGTCAGGGTCTCTTCCGACACGGGCAGTTCGCGCATCGAAAAGTCGGGGTCGTCACGCGTTTGGCGAGGAAAGTCGTGGTTGGTAATGGCCGCACGGCCGAGGATAACGAGATCGACGCCCTCGTCGATGGCCCGTCGCGCGTCGCGCGCCGTATAGATCTTGCCGGCGGCGCCGAGACGCGTGCGACCCCGATCGACGTCGGTAAAGAGTTCGAGAAGTTGGCGCCCGGCCAACGCTTCGTCGCTGGCTTCTTTGAAGACGTCCCACAGCGAGAGATCAATCAGATCAACGGTGCCCGTGTCAATCAGGCGTTGGTAGAGCTCGAGTACGTCGGGCGTCGACATCGCGAAACGCTCGGGCGAGAGTCGTATCGCAAGGTGAAAGTCATCGCCGCAACGCGCGCGAACGCCGTCAATAATCTCGAAGAAGATTCG
>JANWIR010000036.1 GCA_025449805.1 Acidimicrobiales bacterium
GAGATCGTGAAGCCCTGGTCGAGCGTGAAGTGGGCCACGTCGCCCTTGGAGCCAACGATGACGCGGGGGCGGTCGAGCAAGTCGTGCTGATAGTCGCCCAGCTCACTCAGCAGGATTCGCAGTTGCTCTTCGGGCTCGTGCGGCGCGAGCTCGGACAGATCGAGCAAGACGCACAACACCCGCGCGCGCTCGACGTGGCGCAAGAAGTCGTGTCCTAACCCGCGGCCTTCGGCCGCGCCTTCGATGAGACCGGGGATGTCGGCCATCACGAACTCGGTGGCGTCACCCGGGCGACTGGACCGCGCCCCGGTTCGCACCACGCCAAGGTTCGGAACCAGTGTCGTAAAGGGGTAGTCCGCAATCTTGGGGCGCGCCGCCGACACGCGCGCGATGAGCGTGGACTTACCAACGTTGGGAAAGCCAATCAGCGCGACGTCGGCTTTGAGACGCAACTCGAGGTTGCACCAGCGTTCCTCACCCACCTCACCTTGTTCCGCGAAGGCCGGCGCACGACGAGAATTTGAGAGGAAGCGGGCGTTACCCTGACCACCGACCCCGCCGCGCGCGACGAGCCAACGGGCGCCGGGCGTCGTGAGGTCAACCAGCAGCTCGCCTTCCTGGGAGAAGACCATGGTGCCCACCGGTACCGCAACGTCGACGTCCTTGCCGCGTGAACCGTGTTGCCGCTTCGACGTGCCGTGCTGCCCGTCGGTCGCGCGACGAAAGGGGTGGTCACGAAAGCCCAGCAACGACGCCTGATTGTGGTCGGCCACGAGCCACACGTCACCTCCGCGCCCGCCGTCACCCCCGTCGGGGCCACCCTTGGCAACGTGGGCCTCGCGGCGAAAACTGACGCAGCCCGCCCCGCCGTTACCGGCTTTGGCGTGGAGTTGGGCGGCGTCTACGAAGGAGGACACCTCTCTATCCTACGGGGGTCCTCGCGAGTACCCCTAGGCGACCAGTTCGTCGAGTGCGGACTCGAAAACGCTTTGGTGCGCCGCGACGTGCTCGCTCGTCGTCGCGGGACAGGTCAGCGCCATGTTGTGAAACGGCGTGATCAACACGCCGCGATTGATCGCGTACAGGTGGAGATAGTCCTCGAGTAGGGCGTCAGCGCTCTGGGCCGAGGCCCCGCCGTTACGGGGCGCGGGCGACGCGAAGCGGTACTCACAGCGCGCGCCGAGCTGACTGACCGACCACGCGAGGCTCCGCTCACTGATCGCGCGCTGTACACCCTCGGCGAAGGTGGTGGCGAGGGACTCCATCTTGATAAAGGCGTCGTCGGTCAACACTTCGCCCAGCACCGCGCGCATGGCGGCGAGGCTTAAGGCGTTGCCGGCCAAGGTGCCGCCCACACCGCCCACGTCCACGAGGTCCGCGCCAGTCCGCGCGGTGTCGAGGACGCGTTCCGCCAACTCACGGCGCAGCCCGTACGCCCCTGAGGGAACCCCACCACCGAGTGACTTACCAATCGTGATGGCGTCGGGCAACAGTCCGTCGCGACGCGTCGCGCCACCCGGACCGGCGGAGAAGGTGTGCGTCTCGTCGAGGATCAGTAGGGTACCCGTTCGATCACAGAGTTCGCGCACGCCCGCCCAGAAACCCGGTTCGGGCAGCACAATGCCAATGTTGGTCAGGGCCGGTTCACTAAGCACAGCCGCGACGTCGCCGTAGGCCAGTTCGCGTTCGAGCGTGGCGAGGTCGTTGAATTCACAGACCCTCGTGGTACGCACCGGATTGATCGCCGCGCCCACGTTGCCGGGGCGCGATCGCGGGCGACCCCGCCCGTCGACCACCACAAAGGTCTCGTCGACGGTGCCGTGATAGGCGTAGGAAAATACCAAAATCTTTGGGCGCTTCGTGACCTGGCGGGCCAATCGCAAGATCCATCGATTGGCGTCGGTGGCCGAAAGCGTAAACGACCAACGTTCGAGACCAAAGCGACGCGTCAGTTCATTGGCCACCCACTCGGCGTCCTCGGTCGGGAGCATCGTCGTTACGCCCCCGAATTCACCAATTCGACGATTCACGGCTTCAACGAGCGCGTCGGGTGAGTGTCCGGCCATCGCGCCCGTATCACCTAAGGCAAAATCAACCATGTCGTGGCCGTCAAGGTCCGTAATGGTCGCGCCCTTCGCGCGCGAGAATCCCAAGGGGAATCCCCCGGCCCACTTGTTCATCCACGTCATGGGCACACCCGCCAAGAGGTGCTCGGAACGTTCAAACTGGGCCTGCGAAGCAGGGTGGCGCGCGACGTAGCGGGCCTGTTCGAGGGCCACAAGTTCCACTAAACGGTGCCGATTGATGGAGTTCATGGCGTTAGCGTAGGCCAATTTTGACGGTGAATCGGGGCGTCAGAATCTTTAAAGACGGTTCCAATCAGGAAAAATGATTGGCTGACGAGGCGGATCGCCAGTAATTCTCAGGGGAAATACCTATTTTTCCAACGAAACACGGTAAAAATGGCTCTGGTTGCTGGCACTGTCCAGTTCCCTTTCCACTAATAGTAAGGAGTCGACCGGTGAACAAGGCCGAGTTGGTAGATGCAATTGTCGCTGAAAGTGGCGCCACGAAGAACACCGTTGCTGAGGTGCTGAAGGCCTTTGAGGAAGTCGTCGTTTCCAACGTCTCACGCGGAGAGAAGATCGTGCTGTCGGGCTTTTTGTCCTTCGAGCGCGTCGAGCGTAAGGCGCGTACCGCGCGTAACCCCCAGACTGGAGAAGCTATCCAGGTGAAGGCATCGCGCGCGCCGAAGGTTTCGATTGGCTCAACCTTCAAAAAGGCCGTCAAGGGCTAAGTAACAAGATTCGCCGTGTCGTGCGCGGGTTTCGAACCGCGTAGGTCACAATCTGTTTCAAAACCCCCGTGGGGCCGACCTACTCGGCGCCACGGGGGTTTTGTGCGTCGCCGCTCATTTGTCGAGGCGCCGCCCGTACGGCGATCCACCGAGCGTGAGGATGAAGCGTCGTGCCACCCAATACCGACATCGGCGTACCAATCGGGCCGTCGCCTTTCGAAGCATTGCGCGTCGGGCACGACTGGGTGGCGGCCGACTACCGTGGCGCCGCCGCGATGCTCGTCCTAGGGTGTGCGGCTACGTCCAAGACTTGCGGATTCTCCGCACACGCTACACAGCAAGATCCCCCGGACCAAAGTCCGGGGGATCCTTAGAAGTGAGCAGCGCGAACTAGTCGTTCAGAACGTCAACCAGTTTGCGTCCACGGCGAAAACCGAACTTGACTTTGCCCTCGGCCAGCGAAAACAGCGTGTCGTCCTTGCCGATGCCGACGTTACGGCCCGGGTGAAACTGCGTGCCGCGCTGGCGAACAATGATGCTGCCGGCTTGCACCGCGGTGCCGTCGAACGCCTTCACGCCGAGACGCTGGGCGTTGGAATCGCGACCGTTACGAGTAGAGCCGCCACCTTTGGTCTTTGACATTGATGCTCCTTAAGCCTTCGCCGAGATCTTCGTGATCTCCACGGTTGAATAGTGCTGACGGTGACCCCAGCGCTTGCGCTGGATCGACTTCGCCTTGTAGGTGAGTCCACGAATCTTGGGACCCTTTTCCTCGCCCACGATGGTTCCGGTAACCGTGGCGCCCTTCAGCGCTGGTCCGGCGACGACCTGGTCGCCGTCGACCAGCAACACCGGTTCAAAGCTGACGGCGGTGCCGACCTCTTCGGGGCGAAGGTCCACGCGGACCATTTGGCCCTCGGTGACGCGCTCTTGGGATGTTCCTACTCGAATGACGGCGTACATAGGGTTTCCATACTAGCGCACGGGCACGGGTGACCCGAACCTAGATGCCCGTTTCGAGCAAGAATCCGCGACCTTCACAGACGTTGCAGACCTTGGAGACCGACTCGAGCAGACCCTCATTGACGCGCTTACGCGTCATTTCCACGAGGCCGAGTTCGGAGATGTCAAAGACCTGGGTGCGCGTCTTGTCGCGCGACAAAGCTTGACGAAGCGCGGACGCGACGGCCTCACGATTTGCTTTGGCCTCCATGTCAATGAAGTCGATCACGATAATGCCGCCAATATCGCGCAGTCGCAACTGTCGAGCCACTTCTTCGGCCGCCTCGAGGTTATTGCGAAAGACGGTCTCTTCGAGGTTGTTGGTGCCCACGTTCTTACCGGTATTGACGTCAACGACGGTCAGGGCTTCGGTGCGCTCAATGATCAACGAACCTCCCGACGGCAAGAACACCTTACGGTCGAGTGCCCGGTGGAGCTGCTCGTGCACGAAGTAGCGCTCGAAGAGCGGGAGATCCTCCGTTGTGCGGTCGTAGAACTCGATGCGATCCCCGAGCTCGGGGTTCACCGCCATCACGTACTCACGTACCTTTTCGTAGAGATCACGGTCGTCAATCAAGACACCGCGGTAGTCCTCGTTCAGCTCTTCGCGCAAGACGCGTACCGCGAGGTCGAGGTCGCGGTAGATCAGCCGCGGTTGGTTCGACTTGGCCACCTCGGCTTCGATGGCGTCCCACTTCTCCGACAGTGACACGATGTCGCGCGCGAGGTCCTCCGCGCTCACGCCCTCGGCGGCCGTACGAATGATGATGCCGTGGCGTTCTGGCTTGATCTCGTCGATGATCTTGCGCAGGCGACGGCGTTCACCGTCGGCGAGGCGCTTGGAGATACCGATCGTGGTGGAGTTCGGAACGAGCACCGCAAAGCGACCCGGCAGCGAGACCTCTTGGGTTAGCCGCGCGCCCTTCGCGCCAATGGCGTTCTTCGTCACTTGGCACAACACGGTCTGACCCGCGCGAATCATTTCCTCAATGCGCTTGTTGTTCGAGGAGTGCTCGACCTCCTCGCGGTCGAAGGAGACGTCGCCGCGATACAACACGGCGTTCTTCGGAATGCCAATGTCGACGAACGCCAACTCCATGCCCGGCAAGACATTCTGAATCCGACCAACGTAGATATTGCCGTCAATCTGGTTGGTCTCGTCGGCCTGTTTGGCGACCGTGTACTCGACCATGGTGCGGCCCTCGAGGGTCGCTATGTGCGTCGCGTTGGCGGTCGAGTGCACGCACATGAGGTAGCGACCCTGCGCGCGCGTACGTCGCTCGCTCCCCCGACGACGCTTGGCGCGACCGCGACCGGTCGCGTCCTCACTCGCGCTCTCGGGCGCTGACGCCTCGACGGGGGCGTCCACCGCGCGGCGTGTGCCGTTGGCGTTGGCGTTTTGATTACGGCTCGCCCCAGCGCCGGACGCGCCGTTATTCGCCGATCCCAATCCCTGAGCGCCGCGGCCGCCCTGGCCACGACCGCGACCGCCGCGACGGCGTCGATTGGTACCACCACCGGACGCACTGTTGCCGCCGTTGGCGTTCGAAGGCGCCGCGGGGCTCGACGCGCCGACCGGCGCGGGCCGGGTATCACCAATTCGCGGCGCGGGCCGCGTGTCGCCAACCTGGGGGCTAGGTGAGGCCGGGGACGTTGAGGGTGTGGATTCGTCGCTCACGACGGAGACTCCTTGCGTTCTTGAGTGGGGGCATCGCCGGCCCACCGAATGAGTGAACACGCGACACGGCGCGCGCGTTGGTCTTGTTGATCAGGGGTTGTGCGAGTTGGGCGAAGACGTCAAGCATCAAGCACGAGGCCAAAAGGTGGAGCACGGTCGTGTTCGGCACGTCAATCCTTAATGCGGTGCGCGGCTGGTCATCCAGTACCGCGGCGGCGTTCTCATTGCGTCGAGGCACACCGTGCGCCCAGACGCCCAACGCCTCCAGACTACCCGACCCCGGGGCTAACCACGTCCTTTGGCGCCGGCCTTCGGGGACTTGGTCGTGCGCGTCACGCCCGTAGTGGTCAGGACCTTCAGTGAGACGGGCTTTATGGGATGGGCCACGAGATAGTTAAAAGTCTCCGCAACGACGGGCGCGGCCGCGTCCGCGCCGTAACCGCCTTGAGCGATGACGCACACGACGACGTACTTTGGGTGCGCGACGGGTCCAAAGCCCACGAAAAGGGAGTTCGGCTCCAAACCCGGGGCGTTACTCGCCGTACCTGTTTTGCCGGCGATCGGAAAGTTCGTCAGTGAGAATTTCGCCACACTGTGGAACGTCGCGTAGCCCGTGCCGTGCGGTGAGTTCACCACGCCCTCGAGACCTTGCAGAATCGGATTGCGCACGCTGGGTGGCAGGTGGACGTGACCGAGCACTCGAGGTTGGTAGCGGATGACCACGTTGCCGTGCGCGTCCACCACGGCCGCGGCCACTTCGGGTTCGTAGCGCGTGCCGCCATTGGCGAAGGTCGCGTAGGCGTTCGCGAGGGCGATGGGGGTTACGGCGGTCGTCCCCTGGCCGAAAGCCATCTCGATGTTGTCACCCGTGTACCACGCGACGTTCGGAAATGCCTGCGGTGCTTGGGCGTGCAGTTGTTGGCGCACGAGCGGCGAGTCGACACGCCCGACCGCCTCGTTGGGAAGGTCAACGTTGGTGTACTGGTCGAGACCGTAGTTCGAGGCGACGTTTTGGATTGGCGTTTGACCGTAGCGCGTCTGCTGGGACCAGAAGAGGTAGCCCATGTTGTAGAAGTAGTAGTCCGACGACACCGTAATCGCCGCGGGCAGATCAATCATTCCCGCCGCGGCGTTGTCGTCGTCGTGAAAGAGACAGCCGTGGCCACCCTGGAGGCAGCCCGGCACCTTAAAGACACCCGTGTCGTTGATGAGTTTGTAGGCCGGAAAGATGCCCGTCTGCAGTTCGGTGGTGGCGGTGATCAATTTGAAGGTTGAGCCCGGGGTGTAGAGCCCTTGAATCGCGTAGTTGTTGAAGGCGCCCTCTTGGAGCAGTTGGTGAAACGTCGCGTTCGAGAGGCCGTTCACGAAAGAGTTCAGGTTGTACGAGGGGTAGCTCGACATCGCGAGCACGGCCCCCGTATTGGGGTCGAGAACAATCGCCGCGCCGTTGAGGGCCGGCGGCCGTTTGTGCGACTTGGGGTCGGTGGTCTTGCGTATCGCCAAAATGTCACTCGCCAAGTAACCGTCGAGCGTCTTTTGCAGTCCGACGTCGATGTTCAACACGACCGTGTCACCCACCTTGGGTGCCGTGGTGTGCACGGAGCCCAGGATGTCGTTGTTGGCGTTGACCTCGAGCGTGCTCGTGCCGTCCTTGCCGCGCAGATAGTGCTCGTAGAACGACTCAATGCCGGTTTTACCGATAGTCGAGTCGGTCTTGTAGCCCTGATTCGGATTGGCCTGAATCTCCGCCCCGGTGATCGGTCCGACGTAGCCGAGAACCTGCGATCCGACGTCGCCGCCGTTGGGGTACTCGCGGCGCGAGACGTCGAGTACCGACACGCCCGGAAACTCCCCCGGGTGGAGCTTGATGAATTCGACCACGCTGGGCGACGCGTTGGCGAGAATTGGCGCTGGCTGATACGGGTCGTACTGCACGTTGGCCAAGTCGGCGTTAATCTGCGCGACGCTCAGCCCCGTCAACGAGGCCAGTGAGCCCTTAATTGTCGGATGCAGCGCGGCCTCGGCGCGCGAGAGGCGAATTTCGGTCGTGGTCACGTTGGCCACGAGCGGATGGCCGGTACGGTCCGTGATTACGCCGCGCGTGGCGGGAATGGTACTCACGCGCAGCGAGTTCGCCTGCACCGTCGCGATCGAGGACTGGTAGTCCACGATCTGGAGAAAGAACAGTCGCAGTACCAACGCCGCGAACAACAAGAGAAAAAAGCCGCCAATAACGAGCCAGCGTCGTTCGGGGCGCGACGTGACCTCGTCCGGCGACGCGACGAGGTCACGAATACCCACGGGTTTTGGTTCGTTGATTGTTCGACCGCGTCCGCGAAACGGGTGCAGCGACACCCAGGGCCGCCACAGTCGCGAGAACCACGAGCCGGTGGGTCGATTACGCCACGAGCCCTTCATCGCCGCCCGCGTCCCGCCGACGACGACCACCGAGCCAGTCGGGCCGTCGGTCGGGCCAACACGACGAACGCAACGGCGTTCACCACCATCAGGGGGGCCACACTGTCGTGCCACAACGTGAAGTTGAGGGCGAACAGCCCGGCCACGACGTAGAGCGCCGGGGCGAGGAGCCCCCCGAGACCCGCCAGTAGCGGCGTGACCCACCAGGCCGCCGAGTCGAGGTCGCCCACACCCTCCTTCCCGAGTCGCGACGACCCGTAGGCGAGCACCAACGCGACCAGGGCCGTGAGGCCGAAGGGCGTCACGGCGTGTGTGTCAAAGAAGACCCCGGCCACCAGCGCACTCCAAAGACCCGGCCCGGTGGCGCCGACCAAACCCAAGCTCAACGGCCAGAGCCACACCAGCATGATCACGACGCCCGCCACGCGCAGTGTCGAAAAGATGGAGAGTTGCACGGCGACGAACAGCAAGGTCACGAGGGTCACGACCACCAGACTTCTTCTCACGCCGCGGGCTCCCAGAGCACCACGTCCACGTAGGCCAAGTTGCGTAGATTGGCCGCGGGTTCGAGCGTGAGATTGTACGACGCGGCCCCCGGGGTGAGGGTCACCGTTTTGACGGTCGCGACCGGAATGCCCGCGGGGTAGAGCCCGCCGTTGAGGCCGTCCGTCGAAACCATCGTGCCCGGCGCGATCGACGCCGAGAACGGCACCGCCGTCGTCGACAGTCCGTGGTTGACCCCCGCGCCTCCGACGATGAGCGACGCGGATCCCGATCCAAAAGTGACGCCAACCTGCGAGTGAGTGTCGGTAATGAGTTCGACCGTGGCGCCGTGGGGGGTGGTCGCGATCACGTGACCCACGAGTCCCCCACTCGCGACGACCGGCATCCCCGCGAGCACGCCGTCGTCACGACCTTTCGAAATGTCGACCGTGGCGGCGAAGTTGGTCGGTGACACGGCACTCACTTGGGCAGTGACCGTCGACAAGGACGCGACGAAGGGGACGTTTAAATTAGAGGTCAGTTCGCTCAGCTGGCGCTGAAACGCCCACGACTCGTTGGCGCGCAACTCGGCTTGACCGAGTTCGTAGCGAAGTCGTTGGTTCTGGGCGACCACGTCGCTGTAGTTAATGACACCCGCCAGCGTGTGACCGAGGGGTCGCGCGACGGCGTCGATGACGAAACTAAAGGGTGCGACGACGAGGTTCGCCGCACTGCGTAAACCCGAAACCACGCCGCCACTCACGTACAACACGATGACGACCGACAACGTCAAGATGCTCGTCAACCAGGCCCGCCGTCGCGAGCGCTCACTGACCACGGTGCTAACGCGAAGGGCTGGTCTTGAGCATTCGCGCGAAGACGTCGAGCTCTTCGAGACACATGCCGCTGCCCAACGCCACGCAGTTCAGTGGGTCGTTGGCCACAATGATGGGCATATTGGTCTCGTACTCCAGTCGCGCCGCGAGACCCGCCAGCAGCGCGCCGCCACCGGTGAGGACAATGCCCTGCTCCATGAGGTCCGACGACAGTTCCGGCGGCGTGCGATCGAGCGTCACCTTGACGGCGTCCACAATGGCCTGCACCGGCTCTTCGATGGCTTGGCGAATCTGTTCGGTCGAAATGACGACCGTCTTCGGCAGCCCCGTCACCAGGTCGCGGCCGCGAATCTCGGCGCGCAGCTCTTCTTCGAGGGGGAAGGCGGAACCCAGCTGAATTTTGATCTCTTCCGCAGTGCGTTCACCCAGCGCCAACTGGAACTCTTTTTTCACGAACGCGACGAGCGCCTCGTCGAGTTCGTCGCCACCCACGCGAATCGACTGACTCGTGACGATGCCGCCCAGCGAGATGACCGCGACCTCGGTGGTGCCACCACCAATGTCGACCACCATGTTGCCGGTCGGTTCGTGAATCGGCAGACCGGCGCCGATCGCGGCCGCCATAGGTTCTTCGATGATGTACGCCTTACGCGCGCCGGCGAACTCCGCGGCTTCCATCACGGCGCGCTGCTCGACGCCGGTGATGCCCGACGGCACGCAGATCACCATGCGCGGCTTCGCGAAGCGACGTTGGTGCACGCGGTGGATGAAGTACCGCAACATCTTTTCGCAGATCTCAAAGTCGGCGATGACGCCATCTTTGAGCGGACGGATGGCCTGAATGTTGCTCGGCGTTCGACCGATCATGCGCTTGGCTTCGGCGCCAACGGCGAGGGGCTTGCCGTCTTTGACGTCCACGGCGACCACGGAGGGCTCGTTCAAGATGATGCCGCGACCACGTACGTAGACCAGCGTGTTGGCCGTACCGAGGTCCACTGCCATGTCACGGCCCAGGAGGGAAAAACGACTGTCAACCATGAAATTCCTTTAGTGCGCGCGCGCCGACGCCGCCGCGATCACCTCCAAGGCTAGGCCATGATTCGCCAGTTTGACCAGCAAACGTCGTTAGGCCAGGTCAGGAAAGAACAGTGCGATTTCTCGCTGGGCCGATTCGGGCGAATCCGAGCCGTGAATGAGGTTTTCGGACATCTCCGTGGCGAGGTCGCCACGAATGGTCCCCGGGACTGAATCCTTGGGGTTCGTGGTGCCCATCATCGTGCGCACGACCGCGAAAACGTTGTCCGTCCCCTGGAGGACCCCCACGAACACCGGTCCGGAGGTGATGAACTCGACCAGTCGGGGAAAGAACGGCTTGCCGTCGTGCTCGGCGTAGTGCGCGCGCGCCGTCGCCTCATCGAGCGTACGTAGTTCGCCCGCGGCCAAGCGCAGGCCCCGCCGTTCGAATCGAGCCACAATCTCGCCGAGGAGTCCTCGCGCGACGGCGTCGGGTTTTACGATGATCAGAGTGCGGTCCACGGCGGGCAAGCCTACTTCGCGCTACGCACGATGCCGTGACGCGACGTGCAAGACCTCGCCGCGGACTTCCGCGACGAGATAGAGACTGCCGGCCACCACAATGAGATCGTCGTCACGCGAGCGCTCGCGCGCGTGCGCGAGGGCGACCACGCCGCTCGGGTGTTCGAAGGCATTCGCGCCGAGCCGACGCAGAGCCGCCACAACCTCGGCGACGGGCATCGCCCGCGGCGAGTGTGGCGCGCAGCAGTGGAACTCACTGAAACCCGCACTGAGCAGTGGCGTAATCATGTCCTCTAAGTCGCGACCATTCAGCATCCCGAGCACGCAACGTCGCTCACCACGAATGTCGAACGCGCCGTCGAGCGTCGCGACCAGCGCGCGCACGCCGGCCGGATTGTGCGCGCCGTCGACGACCACGGTGGGATCACGCGCGATTACCTCCATGCGTCCCGGCATGCGCGCGCGCGACATCGTGGCGGTGACGACGTCAACACCCAGCGCCCGACCCAGAAACGCCTCGGCGGCCGTGATGGCGGTCGCGGCGTTCACGCCCTGATGAATGCCGTGCAGAGACACCAGAATCTCGTCGTAAGTCTCGTAGGGTGTGCGCACCGTGATGACCCGTCCGCCGAGGGCCAGATCGTTTCGTTCGAGTTCGAATCGCTCGCCCGTCAGCCACAAATCGCTGCCCAAGTGGTCGGCGCGCTCGCGCGCGATTTCGACCACCATTGCGTTCTCCGTCGCGACAATCGCGACGGCGTCGGGACGAAAGATCCCCACTTTGTCGCGGGCGATCGCGCTCACCGTTGGACCTAAGACCGCGGTGTGGTCGAGGTCCACGTTGGTGAGCACGGTGACGATACCGTCAATAACGTTCGTCGAATCCCACGTGCCGCCCATGCCGACCTCGATTACCGCGACGTCCACCCCTTCATCGGAGAAGTGCAGCAACGCCGCCACGGTTAGCAATTCGAATCGCGTGAGAACGACGCCACTGACCTGCTCAACGTCACTGAGTCGCTCAAGCAGTCCGATGAGCGCGGCGTCGTCAATCGGCTCGCCGTTCACCGCAATGCGTTCGTTGATGGCGTGCAGATCGGGGCTCGTGAAGGTGCCCACGCGCAGACCCGTGGCGAACAACAGCGCACTCGTGAGAGTTGTCGTGGTGCCTTTGCCGTTTGTCCCCGTCACGTGGACGCAGGCGTAGTCGCGCTGGGGATCGGCGAACAGGGCCAGCGTGTCGCGAATCGGCGCCAACGTCGGTTCCGGTTGTCGGTTCGGGGCCACGCGCTCGTAGTCCACGTGGCTCTCGAGCCACCCCAGCGCCTCGTCGTACGTCGAAAATCGCACGCGTTAGCTCGCGCGACGAGTTCGCGTCGCCTTTCGCAATTCGTAAACCGGCGCAACGTCACTGCGCACGGACTCGGCGCTCACCACGCAGCGCACGACGTCGCTGCGGCCCGGCACGTCAAACATTGGCTCGAGCAGCACGTGCTCGAGAATCGAGCGCAGCCCTCGCGCGCCCGTTCCCCGCGCCAACGCGAGGTCCGCGATCGCGGCCAGCGCGTCGTCCTCAATGATGAGTTCGACGCCATCCATGGCGAGGACCTGCTGGAACTGCTTCACGAGCGAGTTCTTCGGCTCCGTAAGGACGCTGATGAGCATCTCGCGGTCCAACTGCTGCACGGCGCCAACGATGGGCAGGCGACCAATGAACTCAGGGATCAGACCGAATTTGACGAGGTCTTCGGGCAGTGCGTGGCGGAACAGTTCGATGTCGCCCTTACGACGCGTCTGAACCGGCTGATTGAAGCCCATGGATTTCTTTCCGAGGCGGCGCTCGATGATCTCTTCGAGGCCCGCGAATGCGCCGCCGCAGATGAACAGAATGTTCGACGTGTCAATCGTGATGAACTCCTGGTGCGGGTGCTTACGGCCACCCTGGGGCGGCACGCTCGCCACCGTGCCTTCGAGAATCTTCAAAAGCGCCTGTTGCACGCCCTCGCCCGAGACGTCACGCGTGATGGAAGGATTTTCGGCCTTGCGCGCGATCTTGTCGATTTCGTCGATGTAGATAATGCCCCGCTCGGCGCGCTTGACGTCAAAGTCGGCGGCCGAGAGCAGTTTCAAGAGAATGTTTTCGACGTCTTCGCCGACGTAGCCCGCCTCGGTGAGCGCCGTCGCGTCGGCAATCGCGAAGGGCACGTTGAGCATGCGCGCGAGCGTCTGAGCGAGAAAAGTCTTGCCACAGCCCGTCGGTCCGAGCAACAGCACGTTCGACTTCGCGACCTCGACGTCGCCTTCGTGCAGTGGCCCGGTTTGAATGCGCTTGTAGTGGTTATAGACCGCGACCGAAAGAATCTTCTTGGCGTCCACCTGGCCGATCACGAACTCATCGAGAAACGAGGAGATTTCCCGAGGCGTGGGTAGTTCCTCGAGTACAAACTCGGGACGGTCGCCGAACTCGTCGGCGATGATGTCGTTGCACAGGTCGATGCACTCGTCGCAGATGTAGACGCTCGGGCCCGCGATGAGCTTCTTGACCTGCTTTTGACCCTTCGCGCAGAAACTGCACTTAATTAGGTCGTTGCCCTCACCAAACTTTGCCACGGATTTCCTCCGACACGAACGGACAGATTCATCCTACGGGCCTCGCTGCGAAAAACGAGGTACCTAGGCGCGCGACGTGATGACTTCGTCAATCAGGCCGTATTCCACGGCCTCGGCGGCGCTAATGATGAAGTCGCGGTCCGTGTCTTTGGTGATGCGCTCAACGGACTGACCGGTGTCAGCGGCGAGCATGGCGTTGAGCATGTCCTTCATACGAAGGATCTCGCGAGCCTGAATCTCGATGTCCGAGGCCTGTCCCCCGACGCCACCCCACGGCTGGTGCAACAAAACTCGAGCGTGCGGCAGGGCGAAGCGCTTGCCCTTCGCGCCGGCACCCAAGAGCACGGCCGCGGCCGAAGCTGCCTGGCCGAAGCAGAAGGTCGAGACCGCGGGCTTGATGTACTTCATGGTGTCGTAGATCGCCAGCAGACCCGTGATGTCGCCACCGGGTGAGTTGATGTAGAGGTTGATGTCCTTGTCGGGGTCTTCTGACTCCAGAAAGAGCATCTGCGCGCAGATCAAGTTCGACACCGCGTCGTCAATGGGCGTGCCCAAGAAGATGATGCGCTCACGCAGGAGACGGCTGTAAAGGTCGTAGGCGCGCTCACCACGATTCGACGATTCGACGACCGTCGGGACGAGGTAGTTCTGTGCTCGGTAGTTGTCGTTCACAAGGCCACCTTAGGCGTCAAGCTCGCCGGACTGATCCTTCGCGAGCAGCGCCTTGTCAATGGGCACGCCCTGGGGGTCGACGTAGATCACGTTGTCCATCAACCACCGTGACGCCTTCATTTTGGCCACTTCGGAACGAAAGGTAATCACGCGGCCGGTGTCGCGAAGATTCGTGCGTAGGAGATCCGCCGTGACGTTCATCGCCTCGGCGGTCGTTTCGAGCTCCGCCTCGATTTCCTCATCGGTCGGTTCGAGTTGTTCTTGTCGCACCAAAGCGCGCAACGCTAAATCGACGCGCACCGCGCGCGCGGCGTCCTCACGCAGGGTCGCGAGCAACTGATCGGGAGTTTGATTGGTGACCTGCAGAAAGGTCTCCAGCGTCAACTTCTGCTGCTCGAGTCGGTGCCCGAGGTCGTGCAGGCGTTCGTTGGTTTCGTCATCGACCAGGGTCGACGGCACCTCAACGTTGCCCAACAGGTCGCTCAGCGCGCCGAGCGCGGCGTCACGTTGTGACATTTGCGCTTCCACGACCCGCATCCGTCGCATCTGGTCGTGAATCGCGTCGCGCATCTCGTCGACCGTGGTCCACTCGGTATTTTCTTCCACCCACTCGTCGGTGAGGGCAGGTAGTTCGCGCTCTTGCACCTTCTTCAGCGTGAGCTGATACGTCGCCACGACGCCTTGTCCCATGCTGCCGTTGAGTTTGAGTTCCTCACCCGCGCGCATCCCCACGATGAGGTCGTCAACCCCCTCGGTGATGACGCCCGATCCCACGGTGTACATGTAGTCCGCCAGGTCGAGGGGCTCAGCGTCGCTGTCGATCTGCTCCACGTGCGCGTCGAGCGTGACCAGGTCACCCGTCACGATGGGGCGATCGACGTCTACCAAGACCGCGTCCGTTTCACGAAAGCGATCAATCTGGGCGTTGACCTCGTCGTCGGTGACTAGAGGTGACGGAATCGTTACGCGCAGTTCGTGGTGACCCGCAATGTCGACTTCGGGACGAACGTCGACCTCCGCGTCAAAGATGAACTCCCCTTCGTCCTCGCCGGCCGTGATGTTGATGTCCGGCTGGCCAATGGGGTCAATCAAAGTGTCGGCTACGGCGTGGGCGTAGAAATCGGGCAGCGCGTCGCGAATGGCTTCGGCGCGCAGCGCTCCTACCCCGCCGAGATGCGCCACGAGCACGTTCTTCGGGACTTTGCCCTTGCGAAAA
Organism: Acidimicrobiales bacterium; assembly: GCA_025449805.1. Classification (GTDB taxonomy): domain Bacteria; phylum Actinomycetota; class Acidimicrobiia; order Acidimicrobiales; family RAAP-2; genus RAAP-2. The sequence goes on from JANWIR010000036.1 coordinate 15,249, forward strand.
CCCTTAATTGACACCTGTTTGGCGAGCTTGGCGGCCGCGGCGTCGATGGCGGCGGCCATTTCGCTCTCGTCGACCTCGACGGTCAGTTTGACTTTGTTGGTGTCCACGAGGGAGGCGGTAGCGCGCATAGGGAACGCA
>JANWIR010000037.1 GCA_025449805.1 Acidimicrobiales bacterium
ACCCCGGCCGACACCATCGCCGACGCGTTGCGCTACTCCTTGACGTTGACGATCGGCTCACTCGAGGGCGCGCACGCGGCCGTGGCGAGCGCCACGAGTCTCGGCGGTACGCACCCCGTGCATCTCAAGATCGATACGGGCATGCACCGCATGGGCGTCGCGCCCGACAAGGTTGCGGCGGTCGTTGAGGTACTGCGCGCGTCACCCGCGATTGACCTCGAGGGTCTGTACACCCACTTCAGCGTGGCCGACGGGGCGAGTGGGGCGGACCGGGCCTTTACCCGATCGCAGATTGAGAGCTTCGACAACGTGCTGGCGACGTTGGCGGCGCTCGACGTGCGTCCGCGCGTGGTGCACCTGGCCAACAGCGCCGGTGCGCTCGGGTACCCCGAGGCGCGACGCGACGCGGTACGGGTCGGACTCGCGCTCTACGGCTACCTGCCGAGTGATTGGTTGGGCGGCGCGCTCGAGGAGCGGGGCCTGACGTTGCGTCCCGCGATGACGCTGCGCGCGCAGGTCTCAGCGGTTCGGCGGGTCCGCGCGGGCGAGGCCCCAAGCTACGGACGTCGCCGCGCACTCGAAATTGATTCGTGGATCGCGACGGTGCCCTTTGGTTACGCCGACGGCTACCCGCGCCGACTCTTCGAGGCGGGCGCCGAGGTCTTGATCAACGCGCGGCGCTACCCGCTGGCCGGCACCGTCACCATGGACCAACTCTTAATTGACCTGGGCGACGACGAGGTCAGCGTCGGGACTGAGGTGGTTTTGTTGGGCACCCAGGGCGACGAGGAGATCACGGCCGACGAGTGGGCGCGCCAGGGCGCGACCATCAGTTGGGAGATCCTCTGTGGCATTGGCGCTCGGGTGCCGCGCGTCGTCGTGGCGTGAGTAGCGTCGATCTGCGCGAACTACCGACGTGTACACGATGCGCGCTCGCCGCGACGCGTCAACGCGTCGTGGTGGGGTCGGGTCCCACGAACGCGCGCCTCGTGGTCGTCGGGGAGGCGCCCGGTCGTCACGAGGACGAAGGTGGCGAGCCGTTCATTGGCCGTAGCGGTCAGTTGCTGGTGCGGTTAATCGACGAGGAACTCGAACTCGGGCGCGAGGCCTACTTCATCACCAACACCGTCAAGTGTCGCCCACCGCAGAATCGCCCACCGCGCCGCGAGGAGATCGCGACCTGTCGACCGTGGCTCGACGAGCAACTGCGCGTCGCGGCGAACGCGGTGGTGCTTGCGGTCGGCAACGTCGCCGGGCGCGCCGTGTTTGGCTACGCGGGACCACTGGCGAACGCGCGCGGGCAACTGTTGACGAGTGAGCGTTCGCGTGGCATCGTCACCTACCACCCGGCGGCGGCGTTACGCGGGGGCTCTAGCGTGGTGACCATGATGCGCGAGGATTTGCGAGTACTACGCCCGCTGGTGGTGGGTTCGTGAGTTGGCGTCGCTACTGCGCCGACGCCGACGCCACGCAGGCGGCCGGCGTCGACTTCGCGCAACTGCTGCGCCGTGGCGACGTGGTGCTCTTGACGGGCACCCTCGGGGCCGGCAAGACGACCTTTACCCAGGGCGTCGCGCGCGGGCTCGGTGTACGTGAACGCGTTACCAGCCCAACCTTCACCATGGTGCGCCAGCACCGCTGTCACAACGACCACGGCATCGAGACGTTGCACCACTGCGACGTCTATCGCGTGACGAGTCTGGGCGAGGTGCTCGACCTCGCGCTCGGCGAACTCGTGGAAGAGTCCGGCGTGGCGTTAGTGGAGTGGGGCGAGCTCGCGGCGTCGCTCTTTGGTCGCGACGTCCTGCGGGTGACTTTTTCCAGTGACGACGCGGAGGGGCGCACCTTGAGTGTTGACGGCGCGCTCGCGGACATCCGCGCGCAAGAGCTGGACGCGTGGGCCCAATGAACGTCGTGGCGATCGAAACGGCGACGTCGGCCTGCGCGGTGGGCGTCGCCGCGTCGACGGGACTCGAACTCACGCGCGTGATGGCTGGACCGCGTCACCACAACGAGGTACTAGTGGCGACCTTGGCCGAACTCCTCGGCCAGGCGAAACTACGCCCCCAACAGGTTGACCTGGTGGTGGTTGATCACGGACCCGGTCTGTTCACGGGCCTACGCGTGGGCGTCGCGACGGCGATCGCCTTCGCCCAGGGAGTGGGCGCCGAACTGGTTGAAATGAGCTCGCTCGAACTCTTGGCACTCGGCGCGCAGCGCGCCGGCGCGCGCGGGGTGTTCTGCGCGGTCGTCGACGCGCGTCGTGGCGAGCTCTTCGCGCAACGCTTCGATCTCGACGCGAACACGCGTCCCCTCGATGCGGCGCGCGTCACGCGACCCGAGGAACTGCTCGCGAATGACGCTCTCGCGAGGGCCGACGTTTACGGCGGCGACGGACTGACCCGTTACGACGAGGTGCTCGCGCCCTTGGCGGACCGCGTGCTCCACGACCTGACCGTGCCGCCCGTCCTCGAGGCGTTGCGGGTCGCTCCAACGCGTGAGCGCGTCGTGACGATTACGCCGCTGTACTTACGCGACGCCGACGCGGTGGTGAACTTCGCGACGCGCGAACGTTCGTGATTGAGGCTTGGACCATTCGCGCGGCCGAGCGCCGCGACGTCAACGACCTGTTGAAACTCGAGGTCGCGCAGTTCCCTGAACCGTGGACCAAGGGCATGTTGCTCGACGAGATTGAGAACCGCGAGACCCGTCGTTACACCGTTGCGCTCGACGCGACGCGGATCGTGGGTTACTTGGGTTTGATGTTCGTCCTCGACGAGGTGCACGTCAACACCATCGGCACGTTGCCCGGCTACGAAGGACGCGGCGTTGCCACCACGCTGTTGGAGGATGGTCTCGCGGTCGCGAAGCAGCGTTCGATTACCCGCGCCACGTTGGAGGTCGCCGTGTCGAACGAGCGCGCGCAGGCGCTCTACTACCGCTTTGGTTTTCGACCGGTCGGCGTGCGGCGTCGTTACTACGAGCGCACCGGAGAAGACGCGCTGGTGCTGTGGGCCGATCTCGCGGCGCAGTGAGGGTGCGTCGAATTTAGGGAGGCGCAAACTAAAGTCAAGTCAGCAGTCGGCCGCTCGGCCGTGTCGTGCTCGAGGGACCCGGTGAGGAGGAGCTCTTTTGTCAGCCAAGGCAGCCGGGCGTCGGTACCGCTACGGGTCGAGTTTCATTGACCCGTCGGGACTTCGCTTTGAGGGACACCACCCTCTCGAGCGCCCCGATCTTTGGCGGATTTACCTCGAAGAGGGGGAGGGAAAGTACCGCAGTCGCGGCGTGGAGGGCACCATGCGCCGTCGCGAACTCGAAGACGGCCACAACGTCTCGCTCTTTTTCCTAGGCTTTGACGAAGCGAACAACCCCGTCGCCGGCGTGCGCTTTCACGGACCACTCGAGGGGAGCCACGAAGCCGCCATCCTCGAAGAGATGGCCGGCTCGTCGGAGCTTGACCTGATCGCCAAGTACATTGACGCCGACATCGCGAACGGCGTCATTGAAGTCAAGGGTGCCTGGTCCAAGAGCGCCGCCGGTCACCGCACCGTGTTGACGCTGTCGCGTTCGACGACGCACGCGATGAACTGGTTGGGGGCTGAAGTCGCGATCGCGACGGCCTCGAAACGCCTCTTTCGCGTGGGGGCCTCGGCCGGATCTGAACAGGTGGGTACCTTGTCGGTGCCCTTTCCCGACGAACGCTTCGAGACGATTGCGGTGTCGTGGCGCCGCGCGCAGGCCTACGAACTCTCCTCAGCCAAGCACCAACAGGCCATGCGCGTCGAGGCCGAGCAGCTCTCGCGCGGTCCGCTCCGCGAGGGCAGTATCGAGGAACTCTTCTCGGTGCGCACCCAGTCGTGGCGGCCGATGATTTTGGACGTCGAGAAGCGCTCGCACCGCGAAATTCTGCGCGCCCTGCGTGAGGACGACGCGCTGCAGATCATCGATCGCCTCGACGACCAGCAGCGACAGTTGCTCGAGCTGCGGCCCGCGCCCGAGGAGTCGCTCACGCGCGAGTCACCGCGCTGGGCCTACTTTCCGTGGCGGCGCGCAATGGTGCGCCTCCTCGCGCCGCGCCCCTACGCGCGACTTCGTCTCGACCGCAACCGGAACAAACTCACGCGCGACGAGCAAGGACGACTGCGCACGCTGCGCATTGGTGTGGTGGGGATGAGTGCCGGGCACTCGGTCGCCCACGTGCTCGCGATGGAGGGACTGGTCGGTGAGATTCGCGTCGCCGACTTTGACGACGTCGAACTCTCGAACCTCAATCGTCTGCCGGCGAGCGTGCTCGACTTGGGCGTCAACAAGGCGGTAGTCGCCGCTCGGCGTATTGCCGAAATTGACCCCTACCTCAACGTGGTGGCCTTCCACGAGGGCGTGACGGAGGAAAACCTCGACCACTTCATGGAGGACCTGGACCTGGTGATCGAGGAGTGCGACTCACTCGACATGAAGGTGCTGGTGCGCGAAGCGGCACGGCGCCAACGCGTGCCGGTCTTTATGGAGACCAGTGACCGCGGCGTGCTCGACGTGGAGCGTTTCGACCTTGAGCCCGATCGGCCGCTCTTTCACGGTCTCTTGGGTGATCTCGATTTCGCCACGTTGCGCAACCTCACGACGCAAGAAAAAAGTCCCATCGCGCTGCGCATTCTCGGCGCCGGCGAAGTGTCGGCGCGCGCGGCCGCGTCAATGTTTGAACTGGGTCAAACCCTCACCGCTTGGCCCCAGTTAGCGAGCGAGGTCACCCTCGGCGCGGCGACGCTCGCCGTCGCGGTACGTCGCTTCGGTCTGGGTGAGGAACTCAAATCCGGTCGGGTGCGCGTGGACGTCGACGTGATCTTGGAAGAGATTGCCCCGGTTGCCATCGACGACAAGATCGAATTCCTCAGCGCCGCGCCTCCCGAAGACCCACCGCTCCTCGGTGGGGACCCCGTCAACCGCGTCGCCGACGCGGCGCGGCGCGCTCCCTCGGGCGGCAACGTGCAGCCCTGGCGCTTCGAGGCGAGCGATCAGGAGGTGCGTTTTTACCTCGCGCCCGAAAAGACGACGCTCATGGACGTGGCGTTTCGCGGCAGCTACGTCGCCATTGGCGCCGCGCTCTTTAACGCGCGCGTCGAGGCCTCGGCGCTCGGCGTGCTCGGTCCCATCGCTCTCTTTCCCGAGGGGTTGTTGTCACGCCACGTCGCGACCCTGCAACTGGGCGACCAGCGCGACGTCGACCTCGCGCCACTGCGCGACGCGCTCTACGCCCGCGCGACCAATCGGCGCATTCAGCCGTCGGCCCCCATCGAGGACGAGGTCTACGCCGAATTGCGTCGCGGCGTCGAGCGTGAGGGCGCCAAGTTGCACCTCTTGACCGACCGCGCCCACATCGCTGAGGCCGCCGCCATCATTGGCGAGGCCGACCGCCTGCGCTTTTTGATCCCCGAGTTACACCGCGAGATGACCGGCGAGCTGCGCTGGCCCGGTCGCGACGCCCTCGACGAGGGTCTCGACGTGCGCACCCTCGAAATGGACGCCTTCGGCTACGCCGCGCTCGACCTGCTCGGGCGCGAAGACGTGATGGCGGTGCTGCGCGACACGCGCGGGGGACAGGCCCTGGGACTTCGTACCCAGGCGGCCCTGTCGATGAGTGCCGCGCTGGCCGTCGTGACCGTGCCGCGGCCTGACCCGAAGTGGTACGTGCGCGGCGGGGTCGCCCTCGAACGACTCTGGATCGACGCCGAGGCCCACGGCGTCGGTGCTCAGCCGGCCTCGCCGGTCTTTCTCTACGCGGTGAACGAGGCCGACCTACTCGGGCTCGGCGGGGAGCGTCGACTTGAGGAGCTCTACGCACTTTCGGAGCGTTTTCGCGCGTGCTTTAGCTTCGACGATGGCGAAGCGATGGTGATGGTGCTGCGTCTGCACCGCTCCAACGAGCCCAGCGTGCGGAGCGTCCGACTACCCCTCGAACGCGTCTACAGCCGCGAAAGTCGTACTCACGAGGACCGCTAAGCCCTCGTCACGAGGTAGTTCGGGACAGATTTCCCCTTGGTTTTTCGCCTTGAACCAGGTACGATGTGGCTATCGCCAAAGCCGAACTGGAGCGAGGATTTAGGTGAGTCAACTGACGACCAACGCGTGGATTAACGCCGGGAGCGAAACCCGCGTCACCCTCATGACGCTCCAACACGCCATTTTGGGCGCGGAGTTCGTCGCGGTGGTGCCCATCGCGACGTCGGTACCGGCCGCGGTCAGCGTTGATCCTTTGCTCAATCCGGGGGCCGAAACGGCCTTTGAAGAGTTCCGCGCCGACGTCGCGGCCCTGCTCGTCGAGCGCGCCGCGGGCCGGCCGATCGTGCGCGCCGTCAAGCACGTCGACTGGGGGCTCTTGATTGAGCCCATCACCCTGCACGACGGGGCCGAGGTGGGGGCCCTCATGATTGGCCGCCACGGGCGCACCTGGTCGGCCTACGAGCGTTCGTTGGCCCAGGGATTCGCCGCCCTTATCAGCCACGTCGCCACGCTTTCGGCGCGCGAGGACGAACTGCTGCGCCAGCGCCAGCTCGACGAGCTCATTACGCGCGTGTCGGAACGCCTCATGTCGGCCTCGTCGAAGAACCGTCAAGAGGTGCTCGACTGGATCACCCGTGAACTGGCGGCCTTCACCGGTGCCGACGTGGCCTTCCTGCGGCGCAACGACCTCGAGCGTGAGGTGAGCGTTCTCGAGGCCGAGTGGCCGGTGCGCGAGAACGTGCCCGACCCCGACCCACTCGGCGAAGTGCGCTTTGACTCCGACCCCGTGTTCATGGCCACGCGCGACCTGCGCACGCCCTACCTCATGGGTCTACCCGACGTCAACGACGAGTACTTAGAGCGCATCAACGACGCCGCGGGCGACACCTACGAACCCGACCTCGTGCCGGTTGGCGGCGCGGCGGTGCCGCTCGTGACCGACGACGCGACCTGGGGCGTACTCGGCTTTATCCACTTCGAACGACACGCCTGGATTAAGTCCGAGATTCAGGCCCTCCAAGTCGTGGCCTCGTTGATCGTGCAGTACCAGGCGCGCATCGTGGCCGAGGAGCGCACCACCTACAACGCGTATCACGACTTTTTGACGGGACTGCCGAATCGGCGCGCCTTCGTCGAAGAGCTGCAGCGCCGCGTTGACGCGAAGCAACGCGTGGCGATGATGATCATCGACATCGACCGGTTCAAGATCTTGAACGACTACATGGGTCACACCATTGGTGACCACATCTTGGTGACCATGGCCGATCGCATTCGCACGAGCATTCGCAGCGACGACTACATCGCGCGCTTCGGTGGCGACGAGTTCGTCTTCTTATGTTCGGGCGACGTGAATGAGTTCGTACTTTTTGCCGCGGCCGAGCGACTGCTGCGCGTGATCAACCAACCCGTGGAACTCGCGGGGCATCACTTCAGTCATTCGGCGAGTATCGGGATTGCGGTCTCGGACGCGGACGGATTCTTCAGCGATGATCTGGTCACCATGGCCGACACCGCGATGTACGAAGCGAAAAAGCGTGGCGGCGGTCAGCTCGTCCTCTTCGACGAAGTCCTGCGCGCGCGCGTCAGTCAACACCTCGAGACGGAAATTGAACTGCGTGAGGCGATTACCCGGGGCGAACTGCGCCTGCGCTACCAGCCCGAGTTCGACCTCGCGACGGGCAAACTGCTCGGCGTCGAGGCCCTGGTCTTCTGGGAGCACCCGACCAAGGGCGCCCTGCCGGCCGCCGCGTTCATCAAGGTCGCCGAGGAGTCGGGACTGGTGGTTGAGGTGGGTCGATGGGTCTTCGCCGAGGCCACTCGCCAGATGGCCCAGTGGGTCCGCGCCTACCCGACGCTCGACTTCGTGCTGCGGGTCAACATGTCGCCAACCGAGTTTGTGCTCGACGACGTGGTGCTCTTCTTCGAAGAGTGCTTGCGCACCAACCAGTTGCCGGGCAACCGGCTCTGCATTGAGGTGACCGAGCACGCCATGTTTACCGATTCGGAGCGGATCGCCAACCTGCTCGAGCGTTTCCGCGGTCTCGGCGTGACGATTGCCCTCGACGACTTCGGGACGGGCTCGGCCTCGATGACCGAACTCAAGCGCCTACCCGTCGACGTCTTGAAGATCGACACCTCCTTCGTTAAGGGCGTCAATCGCGACCTCTACGACCGGGCCATCGTGGAGTCGATTATTCGACTCGGTGGCGCGCTGAATCTCGACATTGTCTGCGAGGGCGTCGAATCGCTCGATATCCTCGAAGAGATGTTGGCGCTCGGGTGTACGCGTGGTCAGGGCTACTACCTGGCTCGTCCGATGCTCGCGGACGACCTCGCGACGTTCCTGCGCTCGGGCGGCGTCTCCCTCTCCTCGTTGCGCGCGAAGCACCTTCACGAGCAGCGCGAGTCGGCAGCCCTTCGCTCATGAGTCTGAGCGCGGAGGACGCCTCCTCCCTCGAGACTCTGGCCCAAGACGCGTCAACGCGCTGGCTTATTAACTTGCTCTTTCAAGGTCTGGCGCGCCAGGAACGTGGTCTGGGCGTGCTCTACGACGTGCTCGAGGAGCTGAGTGTGCGGTACGAACTCAGCGACGTCGTGGTGGTGGTCGCGAACGACGAACTCGGCACGCAGATCTTTCGCCGCGGGGGACTAAGTGTGGAGGAGAGTGCGCTCGTGACCGGCGAACTCGTTCCCGGACTCTACGCCGACCTCTCGTTGCCCGACGAGGTGCGCGAGTCGACCTACCTGGCCTGTCAATTGGCACTCGCGACCCACGTGGCGCTCTACGGGCGCGACCGCGACGTCGAGTCACTGGTCGCCAACGAAACGAGCTTTCGCGCCTCGCTCGAGGGGGCGAGCGCGCGCGCCGCGCGATACGGCTGGGCCTTTACCTTGCTGCTCTTTGACGTCCACGCCGTGCGCGACGGCGCCGACGAGACGTTGGCCGCCTCGCCCTACGTGCTGCGGCGCTTCGCCGCCACGCTCAACGAGAGCGCGCGTCGCGGGGATCTCGTCGCGCGTCTCGGCGAGACGCGCTTCGCGGTCATTCTCCAAGCCGTCGAGTGGGGCGAATTCTGGAGTTTCGTGGAGCGCGTGCGCGTGGCGTGGCGCCGCGAATGCCCCGACGCGGACTTTTTCTACGGCACCGCCGCGTCGCCGCGCGACGCCACTTCGGCGGAGGAGATTATGAAAGCGGCCGAGCAACGACTTCGCGAACGGGCCGAACGCGGCATCCGATGAACTCGCGCAGTGACGAAGACTTTGAACTTGAACTGCGCTCGATTCCGAGCGTGGTGGCGGTGTCGGTCGAGCGTGACGAACTCGGCGCGGCGAACGTCGTAACCTTGCACGACGCCGGCACGCAACTGGCGCGACCCGAAACCCTGGCGCGCCAGATCATGAGCTTCTATTACCCCCAGGCGAAGCTCATCGTCGAGCCCATCGCGCTGGCCGCGCAGATGAACCGTCGCCCGCCACGCGTCATTATTGAACGCGCCGACGTCACGGCCGGCGACGCGGGGGCCGAGGTGCGTCTGGCCTGGAACGGCGCGACCGGCACCGGGCGCGCCGGCAGTGGTCCCTTGATTGGCGGTGCGCAGGCGACGTTGGAGGCGCTGCGTGACCTGGGCCTCGAGGTGCCGTACTCGTTGATGAGTGCGTCGGCGGTGCCGCTGTCGAACTCCTGGCCGGTCATTGTCGTGCTGCGCTCGAATTCGAGTCGCGCCGAGTTGATGGGCATCGCGCACGCCCCCGACGAGATCTGGTCGGCTGCGCGCGCCACGCTCGACGCGTTGAACCGCTACCTTGACTCGCAGATCACGACCTAACGGCGCGAACGAGTCGTCGCGGCGCGTCCTACGCTAGAAACCGTGCGCGTCGTACTCGGTATCGAAACCAGCTGTGACGAGACAGCGGCCGCGGTCGTTGACGAGACCTTTGCGGTACGTTCGAGCGTCGTTGAGTCCTCGCTCGATCAACACCGACCCTTCGGTGGCGTGGTGCCGGAACTGGCCGGACGGGCCCACGTGGCGACGATTGGCCCAGTGGTCGCGCGCGCACTGCACGAGGCCGGACTCGATCCGCACGCGCCGGCGATTGACGCGATCGCGGTCACGAGTGGCCCCGGGTTAATCGGTTCACTCCTCGTCGGGCTTTCCGCCGCCAAGGCCTACGCGCTCGCCTGGGGCGTGCCCTTCGTCGGGGTCAACCACCTCGAGGGTCATCTCTTTGCGCCACTGCTTGAGGCGCCGACCCTTGAGTGGCCGCTGTTGACGTTGCTGGTCTCGGGGGGACATTCCATGATCGTCCTGCAACGAAGTGCCACGGATCACCAAGTCCTCGGTGAAACGATCGACGACGCGGCCGGCGAGGCGTACGACAAGGTGGCGCGCTGGCTCGGTCTGGGTTACCCCGGCGGCCCGGAGATCGATCGCTTGGCGCGCGAGGGTAACGCGCAGGCGTTGCGACTGCCGATGTCGATGGTCGGCGAAACCCTCGACGTGTCGTTCTCGGGTCTCAAAACGGCCGTCGTGCGCGCCACCGAGAAGAACCACGAGGTCGCCCTCGCCGACGTGGCGGCCTCCTTTCAGGGCGCGGTCTGTGAACAGCTCCTGCGCAAACTCAACCAGGCCGTAACGACCCACGAGGTGCGGGCCGTCGCACTCGCCGGGGGTGTCGCCGCGAACTCGGCGTTGCGCGCCGGGGTTGAACGTCTCGCGCGCGAACACGGCCTGGCCTGTTACCTTCCCTCGCGCGCGATGTGCACCGACAACGCGGCGATGATCGCGGCGGCGGGACTCGCGCGCATTCAGGTGAGTGGGCCCAGCAGTTTTGACCTTTCGGCCGAACCGAACTGGCTCTTGAGCGAGGTGTAAGTGGAGCGCTGGATCCCACTCGACGTCGCGGACTGTGACGACAGCCCCTTTGTCCAATTTCGACACTGGTTCGACGAGGCCAGCGAGTTCGTCCGCGAGCGCGAAGCGCTCACGCTCGTGACCGCGAGCGCGCAGGGCCGACCGAGTGCGCGCATGGTCTTACTGCGTTACGTGGACGAGGCGACCTTTGGCTGGTACACCAACTACGACTCGCGTAAGGGCCGCGAACTCGCCGAGAACCCCTTCGCCGCACTGCTCTGGTACTGCGAGCCACTGGGTCGCCAGATTCGTATCGAGGGCCGCGTCGACAAGATGAGCGCGGCGGCCAGTGACGCCTACTTCGCCGCGCGTCCCCGGGGCCATCAACTCGGTGCTCACGCGAGCGCCCAGAGCGCGGCGATCGCCAGTCGCGCCGAGCTCGAGGCGAAGGTGGCCGAGGTCGAAGCGACCTTCGAGGGCCGCGAGGTACCGCGCCCGCCGTACTGGGGTGGGTACCAACTAACCCCCGATCGTTTTGAGTTCTGGCAGCACCGTCAAGACCGCCTCCACGACCGCGTGCTCTACGAACCAGCGGGCGCCACGTGGCGGCGCTTTCGTCAGTCGCCCTGAAGCGTTGACGTGTGGCGACGCAGCGCGCGGAGCGCGAGGTAGCCAAAGACCAACGCGGAGAGCGTGGCGAGTCCGCCGCCGAATCGATAGACGCTGCGTGGTGCCAGCACCGCCAGTACGGCACCACCAATGACCGTCGCGCCTAGCTGGGCGGTCGTGGTGCCCGCGTTGAGCGCGGCAAAGACGCGTCCGCGCACCGCCTCGGGCGAGCGCAGCGCGAAGAGTGTCGTCGCCGCGACGTTGGCGACGCCCACCGCGACGCCGGTGAGGATCATGAGGGGATAGATCT